>JABFYB010000484.1 GCA_013361475.1 Hamadaea sp. | reverse complement strand
GGACTGCTCCAGGCGGGCGATGCCCTCGGGCGCGCAGATGACGCTCAGCACGGTGATGTCGGTGCAGCCCCGGTCGACCAGCAGCCGACAGCAGTGTTCCAGCGAGCCGCCGGTTGCCAGCATCGGGTCGAGGACGAGCACCGGCAGGCCGCGCAGGTCGGCCGGCAGCGACTCCATGTACGCCCGCGGCTCGAAGGTGTGCTCGTCGCGGGCCAGCCCGACGAAGCCCATGGACGACTCCGGGAGCAGGGCCAGGACGGCGTCCGCCATGCCGAGCCCGGCGCGTAGCACCGGCACGATCAGCGGCGGGTTGGCCAGCTTGGTGCCCTGCGCGGTGGCGACCGGGGTCTGCACCGGGTACTTCTCGGCCGCGAAGGATCGCGCGGCCTCGTACGCGAGCATGGTGCTCAGCTCGTGCAGGGCGGCCCGGAATGTCGCGGAGTCCGTGCGGGCGTCGCGCATGGCGGTCAGCCGGGACTGGGCGAGCGGGTGATCAACGACGAGTACGTCCACGGATTCACAACCTACCGGTAACCATCAGGGTGCGACCGACCAGATGCCCAGGGCAGCGGCGGTCTCCGTACGCAGAGCGGTGAGGGCGGCACTAGCGCGTTCCCGGGCGGCGGCCAGATCGCCTTCGGCGACCGGTTCCCGCACCTCCAGGTACGCCTTGAGCTTCGGCTCGGTCCCGGAGGGCCGGACGACGACACGGCATTCGGGCGTACGCAGGATGACGACGTCGGCGTCGGGCTGCAGATCTTCGGCGGAGCTGACCGGTTCGTCGAGCAACGTCGTCGGGGTCTTCGACCGCAGCCGGGCCATGGCGTCGGAGATCTCGCTGAGGTCGTCGACGCGTACGGAGAGCTGGTCGGTGGCGTAGACGCCGTGCTGGGCGGCGATCTCGTCGAGCCGGTCGGCCAGCGTACGCAGTTCGGCCTTCAATCCGGCGGCCAGTTCGGCCACCACGAGGGCGGCGGTGATCCCGTCCTTGTCGCGTACGCCGTCGGGGTCGACGCAGTAGCCGAGGGCTTCCTCGTATCCGAAGCACAGGTCGGCGGCCGACCGGGAGATCCACTTGAACCCGGTCAGGGTTTCGGCGTACCCGAGGCCGCGTTCCGCGGTGAGCGTCTTGAGCAGCGACGACGACACGATCGTGGTGGCGTACGTGCCGCGGCGGCCGCGTCGCATCAGGTGATCGGCGAGCAGGACGCCCACCTCGTCGCCGCGCAACATCCGCCAGCCGCCGGGTGCGGCCGGGGCCGGGATCGCGACGGCGCACCGGTCGGCGTCCGGGTCGCTGGCGATCGCGATGTCGGCGTTCACCTGCTTGGCCAGCGCGATCACCCGATCCATCGCGCCGGGCTCCTCCGGGTTCGGGAAGCTGACCGTCGGGAAGGTGCCGTCGGGGGTCCACTGGGCGTCGACGTGGTGCGGTTCGGCGAAACCGGCCCGGACGAACGCGTCCGCCGCCACCTGGCCGCCCACTCCGTGCATCGGCGTGTACGCCACCACCAGGTCGCGCGGTCCGTCGGAGTCCACAACGGACGCCGCCCGATCCAGGTACGCCGTCACGATGGACTCGTCGAGCAGTTCCCCGGAGTCGCCGAGGGGCACGTCGGCGAGCTTCGTCACGGCGGCGATCCGGGCGGAGATCTCGCCGTCGACGGGCGGAACGATCTGAGCCCCCGCGCCTAGTTCGCCACCGAGCCGAGCGCCCAGGTAGACCTTGTATCCGTTGTCCTGCGGCGGATTGTGCGACGCCGTGACCATCACACCCGCGCAGCCGCCGAGGTGGCGTACGGCGAAGGCGAGCAGCGGCGTCGGCAGGTTCCGCGGCATCACGAGCGCTCGCAGGCCGGCCCCGGTCGCCACCCGCGCGGTCTCCTCCGCGAACTGCTTCGAGCCCCGCCGGGCGTCGTACCCGATGACGAGCGGCTCCTCAGCCGTCGTGTCGTTGGCTCGCAACCAACTGACCAGACCCGCCGCCGCCTGGCGTACCACCGCCAGATTCATGCCGTTGGGACCGGCGCGCAGCGGGCCGCGCAGACCGGCCGTCCCGAAGGTCAGCGGCCCGGCGAACCGGTCGGCGAGCTCGGCGGTGTTCCCCGCGTCGAGCAGCGCGGACAGTTCGTCGCGATCGGCCGGGTCGGGATCGTCGTCGATCCAGGCGCGGACGCTGGCCAACAGCGACTCGGTGTGCGCGGGGTCTGGCGCGGTGTGGTCGGTCATGGGCGATTTTTAGCACAGTGCTCCGCGCGATGTCCCGGGTTCCCGAGAGCGGTCGGCTAGACCAGGGTGAAACTCTGCGCGATCTGCTCGAAGACCGCCTTGGCGTCGTCCCAGTCGCTGGCCTCGGTGGAGGCCTGGAGGCGATAGGTCTTGCCACCCGAGGTGATCACCGTGTAGGTCCCGTGGCGCTGGTCCTGGCCTTTCGGGGTGCAGAGATATTCGAGCTGGCTGCCGTCCTGCGCGGCGACGGTGGTGGGCGTGATGCCGACCTGCTCGTAGACCTCGCAGGTGCCGGCCTTCTGCAGGTCCTTGACCTTCGAGTCGACCACGCTGTCCACGTTCTTGCCGGAGTAGACCTGGACCCGGACATACCGGTTGGAGACCTTCGGGTCGCGGTACTCGATCCCGTTGGCGATCCCGGTGCCCTTCTTCCAGCCGACCGGGAAGGTGATCTTGTAGCCCTTGCCGGTGTAGAGGACCGGCTGGGCCTGCGGGCTCGCGGGGGCGCTGGCGCTGGCCTGCGGCCCGGGGCTCGTGGAGCCGGCCTCGGGAGTGCCGGAACCGCCGAACAGCTTGCTGGCGGCGGCCACGGTCCCGATGAGCACGACGACGGCGAGCCCGGCGACGAGACCCAGCCGGGCGCCCTTGGGCAGGTCGCGGACCTTGTCGAGGAGCGAGCCCGAGGAGCGCTTGACGGGTGGCATCGCGCCGGTCGGCAGCTGCGGCATCGCGCCGGTGGCCTGCATCGCCCCGCCCATGGGCGCGCCGGAAGGCAGATTGGCGGCACCGAACTGGGGCATGTCCCCGGTGGCCAGCAACGCCCGGCCGCCGACCTGCTTGGGCGGCTTGCCGCCGACGGGCGGGCTCGTCGGCGCGACCGCGGTCGGGTCGGTCCACTGCCCCTGCGGGGTGGGCATGACCGACCAGGGATCGGTGTAGCTCGGCGTGCTGGGCAGCTGGGCGAGGTCGTTGGCGAGCAGCTCCCGCAGGGTCGCGCGGGCGCGGGGCACGTCCCACCGGCGGCTCGGGTCCTTGATCAGCAGGCCGCCGAGGACGTCGGTCAGCGGGCCGGCCAGTTGCATCGGCGCCGGCGGCTCCTCGACCACGGCGTGCATGGTGGCCAGCGGGTCGCCCTTGTCGAACGGCGGACGCCCCTCGACCGCGGTGAACAGGGTGACGCCGAGGGAGAACAGGTCGCTGGGCGGGCCGAAGGCGTGTCCCATCGCGCGTTCCGGCGAGATGAAGTGCGGCGAGCCCAGCACCATGCCCGGCGTCGTGAGCTGCACGTCGCTGGGCATCCGGGCCACGCCGAAGTCGGTGAGGACGCAGCGGCCGTCCTGGCAGATCAGCACGTTGGCGGGCTTCACGTCCCGGTGCAGCACTCCGGCGGCGTGCGCCACCTCGAGCGCGCCGAGCAGCGCCACGCCGATCTTGGCCACCGTACGCGGAGCCAGCGGGCCGCCTTCGATGACCATGTCAGCCAAGCTGCGGGCGTCGAGCAGTTCCATGACGATCCACGGCCGGCCGCCCTCGGTGACGACGTCGTAGACCTGGACGACGGAGGGGTGGGCCAGCGCGGCGGCGGCTCGGGCCTCCCGCATCGTCCGCTCGTACATCGCGTCGCGGTCGGACGCCGCCATCCCGGGCGGGCAGACGACCTCCTTCACGGCGACGTCGCGCCGGAGCAGAGTGTCCGAGGCACGCCACACGGTGCCCATGCCGCCGGTGCCGATGGCGGTACGCAGCGAGTAGCGCCCGCCGATCACGGTGCCCGGCGCCGCTCGGCCGTCGCCGGGGGAGCTGTTCCAGGTGGTGGGCATGGGGGTAGTCACTTTGCCGCCGTCTCGTGGGGAACTGTGTGCAGTGGCCGTCGGACGGGCCTGGTTACCCGGGGTGGGGATTGGCCAACCGCCCCATTCTGCGTGAGAAATGTGGCAAATGAAAGCCGAGCCGGGCGACCACTCTCCGTCACCGGCCCACGCTCAGGTGCTTTCGCGCTGGATCAGGGTTCCGGGTCGAATCTTGGATCATGATTCGACCGAGAACCCTGATCCAGCGCCAAAACGAGGGCGGGCGGAGAGCGTGTGGGAAAGACCTCATCCGCCGTCTGCGCCGTTCATCCTACGATCAGCGGTATGACTGAACGTCGGTTAAGCGAGTCCGGCTTCCCGCTCAAGCCCGTCTACGGGCCGGCTGACGTGCCGCAACGCGACTCCGAGCAGCCGGGTGAGTACCCGTTCACCCGGGGCGTCTATCCGACGATGTACACCACCCGGCCCTGGACGATGCGGCAGTACGCCGGGTTCGGCACCGCCGCGGAGTCGAACGCCCGCTATCACCAACTGCTGGCGGCGGGCACCATGGGCCTCTCGGTCGCCTTCGACCTGCCGACGCAGATGGGCTACGACTCCGACGAGGCGATCGCGCACGGCGAGGTCGGCAAGGTCGGCGTGGCGATCGACTCGGTCGAGGACATGGGCGTGCTGTTCGACGGCATACCGCTCGACAAGGTCTCGACGAGCATGACGATCAACGCCCCCGGTAGCGTTCTGCTGCTGCTCTACCAGCTGGTGGCCGAGAAGTCGGGCGTACCGGGCAAGGCGCTCAACGGGACGATCCAGAACGACATCCTGAAGGAGTACATCGCCCGGGGCACGTACATCTTCCCGCCGAAGCCGTCCCTGCGGCTGGTGGCCGACACGTTCGCGTACTGCCGGGCCGAGGTCCCGAAGTGGAACACGATCTCCATCAGCGGCTATCACATGGCCGAAGCGGGCGCGACGCCCGTGCAGGAGATCGCGTTCACGCTGGCCAACGGCATCGAGTACGTCCGGGCGGCGGTCGCGGCCGGGCTCGCCGTCGACGACTTCGCGCCCCGGCTCTCCTTCTTCTTCGTGGCCCGGACGACCCTGCTGGAGGAGGTCGCCAAGTTCCGGGCGGCGCGCCGGCTCTGGGCCCGGATCATGAAGGAGGAGTTCGGGGCGAAGGACCCGAAGTCGTGGATGCTGCGCTTCCACACCCAGACGGCGGGCGTGCAGTTGACCGCCCAGCAGCCCGAGGTCAACCTCGTCCGGGTCGCCGTGCAGGGTTTGGGCGCCGTCCTCGGTGGTACGCAATCCCTGCACACGAACTCCTATGACGAGGCGATCGCGCTGCCCACGGCGAAGGCGGCCCGCCTCGCCCTGCGTACGCAGCAGATCCTGGCGTACGAGACGGATCTGACCGCCACGGTCGACCCGTTCGCCGGGTCCTACGTGGTCGAGGCGCTCACCGACGAGATCGCGGAGGCCGCCGACGAGTTGATCCAGCGCGTCTTCGAGTACGGCTCCTCCGTGGACGCCATCGAGGCCGGATTCCAGAAGCGCGAGATCGAGGCCTCGGCGTACCGGGTGGCCCAGGAGATCGACTCCGGCGAGCGCACGGTCGTCGGCGTGAACCGGTTCACGCTGGACGAAGAGGAGCCCTACGAGCCGCTCCGGGTGGATCCGTCCATCGAGCAGGCTCAGGCCGACCGGCTGGCCCGGCTGCGCCGCGAGCGCGACAACGGCTCGGTGGAGAGCGCGTTGACGCAGCTCAAGAAGGCTGCCGAGGGTACGGCGAACGTCCTCTATCCGATGAAGGAGGCGTTGGCCGCCCGGGCGACGGTCGGCGAGGTCTGTCACGCTCTCCGCGACGTGTGGGGGACCTACCGCCCGGCCGATCGGTTCTGATCGGGGCGGCCGGTCGGACGATTCGTCGCCGACGGTCGCCCGAACGCCTTACCCGAATCTCCACTCAGTTGACTACTCGCACCAGGTGTGCGACGCGCGTACCGGGGAAAGAGTGATCGTGCCTGGGGACCCCGACGGAACACGCACGTCAGGGGACATCGCGGGGGAATCGCGTAACCGGTGGACGGGGTGTGCGTCACATCCACAGCCGTCACGCGTTGTGAGAGGTGTAAGGGCCCATGCCGACGACGAAAACCGCCACGGAGTCTCTCTACCTGGGAGGACGTGACACTCAGCAACGCAACCGCTACCGCAATGACGTTGCGCAGAGTTACGGGTCTGGGGCTAGGCTTGTCGAGGTTTGTCCCACTGTCAATCGAGATCGAGATCTTGCCGTGACGAGTGCGCTAACGCTGCCGGAGAGCAGCACGCTGACGTCGACCTGGCCCGAGACTTTGCCTGGGGCCGATCCGCTGCCCGGTCAACTCGACCGCTGGCTTGCCTCCCGAGGCGCGGAGCTCGTCGCCGTACGCCGTCACATTCACGCGCACCCGGAACTGTCCGGTCACGAGTTCGAGACCGCCGCCCTGGTCGCCCGGGAGCTGGCCGTCGCGGGACTGCAGCCGAAGTTCCTGCCGCGTGGCAACGGAGTGCTGTGCGACATCGGCACCGGTGACCGGGTCATCGCACTGCGGGCCGACCTCGACGCGCTGCCGCTGCCGGACACCAAGGACGTGCCCTACCGCAGCCAGGTGCCGGGGGCCGCGCACGCGTGCGGCCACGACGTGCACACGACGGTGCTGCTGGGCGTCGGCCTCGCGCTGGCCCAGCTCGACCAGCGCGGTGAGCTGCCCGGCCGGGTCCGGCTGGTGTTCCAGCCCTCGGAGGAGAAGTTCCCCTCCGGCGCGCCGGAGATGATCTCGGCGGGCGCGTTGAAGGACGTCGCCGCCATCTACGCGCTGCACTGCGCGCCGCAGCTGCCGGTGGGCCTGATCGGGGTCCGCTCGGGCCCGTTCACCGCCGCCGCCGACACCGTCGAGGTTCGACTGACCGGCAAGGGCGGCCACACCGCCCGGCCCCACCTGACCGCCGACCTGGTGCACGCGCTCGCCCGGGTGATCGTGGACGCGCCGGCTCTGCTGGACCGCCGGGTCGACCCGCGTGCCGGGGTGTCCATGGTCTTCGGCGCGGTGCACGCCGGCGAAGCGGCCAACGCCATCCCGATCGAGGGCCAGGCCAAGGCCACCGTCCGCATCCTCAACAAGGAAGCCTGGCAGGCCGCGCCCGACCTGATCACGAATCTCATCAAGGACGTCGTCTCGGCCACCGGCGCGGGCGTCGACGTCCGCTACACCCGCGGCGTGCCACCGGTCATCAACGACCGCATGGCGACCGCCGTCATCGCGGCCGCCGCCGGCGCCGCGCTCGGCGCCGACCGGGTGGTCGAGGCCGAGATCAGCATGGGGGGTGAAGACTTCGCGTTCTACCTGGAACAGGTGCCGGGCGCGATGATCCGCCTCGGCACCAGCACCCCGGGCAGCGAAGTCAAGATGGACATCCACCAGTCCGGCTTCGACGTCGACGAACGCTGCATCGGCTACGGCGTCCGGACCATGGTCCACACGGCGCTCGCGGCTCTGTCCAGCTTCTTCTAGTGGTACGCGTCAAGGGGCTCCCGGCGTCGGGAGCCCCTTGACCGTGCTATTCCTCGGTCGGCTTGTGCTCCACGTCCGGCGCGGCCGTGGGGGCTGCCGGAGCTGCTGCGGTCACCGGAGTCGCTGGAGCTGCCGGAATCGCCCGGCGCCGGCGCAGCCACCACCACAGCGGGACCAGCACGACAGCCGCCACGACGAGGAACGGCAGCAGGAAGCCGAGTACGGCGGCGGCCACCTTCAGGATGACGACGAAGGTGTCCCAGCCCGCCCGCAGGCCGCCGAGGAACGACGGGTCCTCGCTCTTCGGCTCCACATAGGGCGTGTCCGGGCCGACCAGCGTCACCGTGATGGTGGACAGCTTGACCAGGTCGTCGAGCCGGCGCTGCTTGGCCAGCAGCGCGTCCAGCTCGGCCTGTCGCCGGGACAGCTCCTGCTCCAGTTGCACGACCTCGGACAACTGCTTCGCCTGCGCGAACATGCGCCGTACGCTGTCCACACTGGCCTGCTGCGCCTTGATCCGCGCCTCCAGATCCACGACGGTGGCGGTCACGTCCTCGGCGTTGACCGAGCGGTCCAGCTCCTTGCCGAGCTTGGCCGCGTCGGCGAGCACCGGCTCGAACTTGTCCGCGGGAACCCGGATCGTGATCGACGACTGCGCCTGCGAGCCGCCGCTGCTGCTCTTCTCCGAGCCCACGAAGCCGCCGACGCTCGTCGCCGCCGACCGGACCCGCTGCGCCGCGGCCTCCACGTCGTCGACGCGTACGGTGATCTGGCCGTTGTAGACGATCGCCCGGCCGATCTCCGGCACTTGGCCGCCGCCCTGCTCACTCGTGGTGCTCTGATCCGCGCCGGTCTTCGACCCGAGGTCGCCGGCGCCTTCCGGGGCGACCGCCGCCGGGGCGGCTCCACCGCTGTCGGTCGAGTTCTTATCGCTGGCGCCACAACCTGCGACGAACACCAGCGCCAGGCCCGCCAACGCGAGCGCTACGGTCTTTCGGCGTACCAACATGGGCCTATGACGCGCGCCTCGACCCGCGGGTTCCTAAGCTGAAGTCGTGAGAGTGACCAAGTTCGAGCATTCCTGTGTCCGTGTGGAGCGCGACGGCGCGGTCCTGGTCATCGACCCCGGTCCCTGGGCGGACCCGGCGGCGTTGGACGGCGTGGACGCGGTCCTGATCACCCACGAGCACTTCGATCACCTGGACGTGGACAAGCTGGCCGACACGCTGGCGAAGCGGCCTTCGGTCACTGTGCACGCCCACGAGGCGGTCGTCGCCAAGCTCGCCGCGCTGGACGGGGCGACCCGGACGGTGGCCTCGGGCGACGCCTTCGAGGCGGCCGGCTTCGGCGTCAAGGCCTACGGCGGCCTGCACGCGTTGCTGCATCCGGAGGTGACGCCGGTGCCGAATCTCGGCTTCCTCGTCGAGGACTCCCTGTACCACCCGGGCGATTCGTTCGACGTCCCCGAGGGCGCGACCGTCGAGACGTTGTTCGTGCCGGTGAGCGGGCCCTGGCTGAAGGCGTCGGAGTCGGTCGACTTCATCCGGGCCATTTCGCCGCGCCGGGTGTACGCCCTCCACGACGGACTGCTCAACGAGTTCGGGCACATGGTCGTCGACGGCAGCCTGGCCAAGCTCGCGCGATGCGAGTACGCCCGCCTCGAGCCGGGCACAACGGTTACCGCGTAATCTTCTCTGGCGTGACGCCGGAGCAGACCGCGGCCGCCAGCCGTCCAAGCATCGAGGCGTTGGGGAGCGCGTGGACGCGGTGCCCGCGTACGCTGCGGCATGCCCGCGAACTGGGGCTGTCCGCCTGGGTCTTCACCGTCGCCGGCCGGGCGGGCGCCCTCGGCGACGTCGACCCGCACGTCGCGGCCTCCGCCCTGGGACAGATCCACCCCGACGCCGTACGCGAGGCATACGAGTCGGCCGCGGCGATCATGCCGGTCCCGATGATCGCCGCCGAACGGATGGCGCAGTGCTGCCGCTGGGGGCGCGACGAGCTGACCGGGCTCCCCGGCCTGCCCCGGTTCGTCGTGCTGACCCGCCGGATCCTGCGGTCCGCCGACGCGACGGCGATGCCCCTGTACGCGGCCTGGCGGCGGATGCCCGTACCGGACGACGCCCCGGCCGAACTCGCCGGCGTCTGCCTCTACCTGCTCACCGAGCTGCGGGCCGGGGCTGCCCTGGTGGCGCAGACGGCGGCCGGGCTCTCCCCGGTGCAGGCGCTGCTCTCCGGACCAGAAGGCGAGGCCGGCGCCGTGGCGTACGGATGGCAGCCGCCCTATCCGGCCGTCGGCCACCTGGCCCGGCGGCGCGTCTGGGCGGACGCGGTGGCCGACCGGATCGTGGCCGGGGCGTTGGCCGCCCTGACCGGCCTGGAGCGCGACGAATGGCTGGAGCTGGTCACCGGACTAGCCGAAGTCATCCGTCCGGCCCCTGTCCCCCTCTCCGCCCGCTTCTAGCGCTGATCGCTCGCCCCGCTCGCTGCTCGCTTTCCGCGCGATCATGAACCTTCGGTCATGATCGACCGGCGTGTCGTGTCCGCAGCCGCATGATCGATCCCACAGGTTCGTGATCGTTGTCGGCTGGCGAATGCGTCCGCGCGATCAGTCAGAGAGAGTTGTTGCGGGTGGGCCGGGAACGCAGGTCCGCGACGTAGTCGTCGGGCGCGCCCGCCTTCGCGGCCGCGTTCGCGATCTCGTTCAGGTACCAGACCGTCGGCAGCCCGCCCTCGTACCCGTTGAAGACGTAGACCCAGGCCGTCACGTCCCCGTCGAGCGTATGCACCCGGACGTGCAGTTTCCGGTAGGTGCCCGCGACGACGCCCTCGACCTCGTCGAGCTGCGACTCGTCCCAGGGATGCACGTCGTAGAGCGAAACGAAGACACGGTCGCCCGGCGACTCGACGATCGTCGTGACGGCGCCTTCCCACCCGATGACCTCTTCGCCGGCGAAGGTGATCCGCCAGCCTTCCAGCCAGCCCACGCCGACCATCGGCGAGTGCGGGCAGTAGGCTCGCATTCGGGCGGGGTCGAGGTTGGAGCCGTACGCAGCG
>JABFYB010000227.1 GCA_013361475.1 Hamadaea sp. | reverse complement strand
TCCACGCGCATCCGCCCACCCTACGCGTACGCGCAGGTCAGCCGGCGCCGGTGAAGGCGACGTCGAGGACCGAGCCCAGCACGAGATCGGGACGCGAGAACGGGGGCCGTCGGTCGACGGCCCCCGTTGGCGGTGCTGATCAGGAAGCGTACGTCTCGAACTCGCCGACCCGGGGTGTCGCGCTGGAGCTGGTGATCCGGAAGACGACCTTCGTCATCGAGGTCGCGGCGAAGGTGATGGTGCCCGCCCCGCTGCCGGACTTGAGGACCGCGCCGGTGTCGTTGTTGATGACCTGCCAGGAACCGATGGCGCCGACGCCGCCGGAGGCCTCCCGGATGATGATCCGGGAGATGGTCTTGGCGGTGCTCCACTTGATGGCGATGTCGCCGGTCGAGCCGCTGGGCGACCAGTAGGTGCTCATGTTGCCGTCACGGACGTTGCCGTAGCTGGTCCCGTCGGCCTTGCTGGAGCCGTCGGAGCCCGCTCCGATGCTGAGGTTGGTGCCGCTGGGGGAGCTGGTCGGCGACGAGCTCGCGGTGGGCGAGGTGCTGGGGGACGTCGTCGGCGACGCCGACCGCGTGCTGGACGGCGACGCCGTCGGCGACTGCGCCGAGCAGCTGCCGTTGGACTCCAGCAGACCCTTGTTCGCGCCGGCCGTCTGGCTGACGATGCTGGGCACGCAGCTGGCCGCGTCGAGCTGGTACGAGTACGGGATGCTGACCGTGGTGGTGGACGGCATGCTCGGGCCGGCCGGGTTGGTCTCGCTGTCCGGGCTCGACCAGGTCACGTTGTCGAGGATGTTGCCGCTGGCCTGCCAGGTGCCGGCCGCGTCGGTGTAGAACGTGCCCAGGACGTCGTGGGAGTCCTTGAAGTAGTTGTTCTCCACCTTGGCCTTCGCCCCGGCGCGGGAGTTGATGCCGGACTCGTTCAGGCTCACGTACGAGTTGTTGTAGATGTGCGCGATGCCGCCGCGCAGCAACGGCGTACGCGAGTCGATGTTGGTGTAGAGGTTGTGGTGGAAGGTGACGAAGCCGTTGCTGGTGTCGGTCTCGCTGGAGCCGATGAGCCCGCCTCGGCCGGAGTTGCGCAGGATGCTGTAGGACAACGTGACGTACTGGGTGTTGTCCTTCATGTCGAACAGCCCGTCGAAGCCTTCGGCCTCGCCGCCGGACGCCTCCAGGGTGGTGTGGTCGACCCAGATGTTGCGGACGTCGGTCTCCATGCCGATCGCGTCGCCGCCGTTGGAGGTCGGCGAGCCCGACTTCTTCACGTTGCGAATCGTCACGTTGCGGATGATGATGTTGCGCGACTCGCGGATGTGGATGCCGAGCTGGTCGAAGACCGCGCCGCTGCCGACGCCGATGATGGTGACGTTGCTGATCTGCTTCAGCTCGATCTTGTCGGACGCGGTGCTGCAGCTGCTGCCCGAGACCTGCGTCGTGTTGCTGTGGTTGATCGTGCCCTCGACCTCGATGATGATCGGGGTGCTGCTGCTGGCGCGGTTGCACAGTGCGGTGTGGATCGCCGTGCCGGTTGTGGCCCGGACAGTCTGGCCGCCTGCTCCGCCGGTGGTGCCGCCGTTCTGGGTGGCGTAACCCGTGGCGGCGCCGGTGGCGGCCGACGCCTGAAGTACCGGCAGGGCCACCCCGGCCGCGGCCGCGGCCACTGAGGCGGCGGCGGCCGCGAACCAACGCCATGCGACTGGTCGTTTCATTCCTGTCTCGCCTTCGTAGCGGGTGGACTGCGGAGGGCACCCGGGGCAGGGTGGTCATACCGCAGGGGGAAAGCGCTTTCCGGCAGCTGGACGATATCGGCGTATGTGAAAACGTGTCAACGGAAACGGCGAAACCTGCAACAAACCTGCACATGCTCGTGACTGTGCTTCGCATTGCACAGACGTCAGTATGTCTTGACAAAGTGTCGACTCCTGACCAGGCTCGCAGATGACCGCTGACGAAGGGAGCGCCTAGATGCGCGTCATCGAGCATTGGATCGACGGGGCCTCGGTTTCCGGAGGTGAAGGTTTCGAAGTGGTGTGGCAGCCCGCGACCGGCAGCCCGCAGGCGCGCGTCGCGCTCGCCGGCCCGGCGGAGGTGAACCGGGCGGTGGAAGCGGCCGCGAAGGCGTTCGGCGCCTGGAGCGACATGTCGCTGGCGCGGCGTACGAGGATCATGTTCAAGCTGCGTGACCTGGTCGAGCGACACGAGGACGACCTGGCTCGGCTCATCACCGCCGAGCACGGCAAGACCCTGGACGACGCCCGCGGCGAGGTGGTGCGAGGCCGCGAGGTGGTCGAGTTCGCCTGTGGCATACCGCATCTGCTCAAAGGGGCGTACTCGGATCAGGTGTCGACCGGGGTGGACTCCTTCTCCTTGCGGGCGCCGTTGGGGGTGTGCGCCGGCATCAGCCCGTTCAACTTCCCGGTCATGGTGCCGATGTGGATGCACCCCATCGCGATCGCCTGCGGCAACACCTTCGTGCTCAAGCCGAGCGAACGCGATCCGTCGGCCGCCAATCTCATCGCCGCCCTCTATGCGGACGCCGGCCTGCCCGACGGGGTGTTCAACGTGGTGCACGGCGATCGCACGGCGGTCGACGCGCTGCTGAGCCATCCGGACGTGGCGGCCGTGTCGTTCGTCGGGTCCACTCCGATCGCCGAGCACGTGCATCGGACCGCCTCGGCGGCGGGCAAACGCGTGCAGGCGCTCGGCGGCGCGAAGAACCACGCGGTGGTGCTGCCCGACGCCGACCTGGCCGACGCCGCACGGCAGATCGCCGCGGCGGCGTACGGCTCGGCCGGCCAGCGGTGCATGGCCATCTCGGCCGTCGTCGCCGTCGGCGACATCGCCGACCGGCTGGTGCAGGCGCTCGCCGAACAGGCCAAGGCGATCGTCGTCGGCCCGGGGGAGAACCCGGCGAGCCAGATGGGCCCGGTCGTGACCGCGCAGGCTCGGGACCGCATTCAGGCGGCGGTGTCGGCGGCGCAGCAGGCCGGGGCGTCGGTCGTCGTCGACGGCCGGGGGCTGAGCGTCGACGGCCACCCCGACGGATTCTTCGTCGGCCCGTGCCTCTTGGACGGCGTCACGCCCGACATGGCGGCCTACCGTGACGAGATCTTCGGCCCGGTGCTGATCGTGCTGCGCGCCGGCGACTTGGACGAGGCGGTCGCCCTGGTCAACGCCAATCCCTACGGCAACGGGACGGCGCTGTTCACCGCCGGTGGTGCGGCCGCCCGTGCCTTCGTACGCCGAGTCACCGTCGGCATGATCGGCGTCAACGTGCCCGTTCCGGTGCCGATGGCGTACCACTCCTTCGGCGGGTGGAAGGCGTCGCTGTTCGGCGACGTGCACGTGCACGGAGCCGAGGGCGTGGCGTTCTACACCCGCGGCAAGGTCGTCACCAGCCGGTGGCCGGAGGGTGCGGACGCCGTCCGGCCAGGCCTGCAGTTCCCGACCGCGCACTAACCGAACACGGCGGCCCGGGTGGACTGGATGAGGCCGAGCAACTCGTCGTGGATGCGGCCGTTGCTGGCGACCAGCGTCTCGTCCCCGGGCCGCCACGGCGTGCCGTCGTAGGTGGTCACGGTGCCGCCCGCTTCGCGGACCAGCAGTGCGCCCGCGGCCCAGTCCCACGGGCCGTTGCCCTGCTCCCAGTACCCGTCGAGGCGGCCGGCCGCCACCCAGGCGAGATCCAGGCCCGCGCAGCCGAGCCGGCGCACATCCTGCACCCGCGGCACGATCCGCGCGAACTCCGGAAGATTGTTGTCCGCCCGCACCGCACGGTCGTAAGGGAAACCGGTGGCGATGACGGATCCGGCGAGAGCGGCCACATCGGAGACACGGAGAAGTCGGCGGCCCTGCCGCGTGCCCCGTCCCGCCGCGGACCAGTAGACGCTGCGCCGGGTGACGTCGACGGTGGCGCCGCACCGCAGCGCCCCGTCGGCCCACAACGCCACGTTGCAGGCGACGTGCGGGATGCCGTGCACGAAGTTGGTCGTCCCGTCGACCGGATCGACGAACCAGGTGGGACCGTCCAGCGGCGGCCGGCGGTCGGCCGCGGTCTCCTCGCCGACGACCGCGTGCCGGGGGAACGCGGCCCGGATCGCGTCGCGCACCAGGCGCTCGACGCGAAGGTCGGTGGCGGTGCGTAGATCGGCGAAGCTGCTCTTGGTCTCGACCAGCCCATGGCCGGTGGATTCCCGCGCGGCCAGACCGGCTCGGCGGGCGATGGCGACGGCGAACCGCGTCTCGGCGGCGAACGGCATCGGGGACTGCTCCTTCACGTCGATGTCAGTGCTGATCTATGTCAGGAGGATTGTTTGTCATTACATCAGGATGTATTCTCCTGCCGCAAGGCTCCATCCCGTCCCTCACCCGCACCAGGGAGGTCCTGTGCACATTCGACACAGACGGCTGCTGGCCGCGACCGCGTCCATGGCCGCAGTGCTGCTGACGGCGCTGCCCGCGCACGCCACCACGCTGCCCGAAGTGGAGGCCGAGCTCGAGACGCCGGCGCTTTTCGACGACGACGCCGGCGGCAACGCCAACGCCGACGACCCGGCCATCTGGCTGCACCCGGCCCACTCCGGGCGCAGCGTCGTGGTCGCGACCGCGAAGGAGGGCGGCCTGCGGGCGTACTCGCTGTCCGGGGCGACCCTGCAGTCGATCCCGGCCCCGCAGCCGCCCCGCCCCGGCGACGAGGGCGGCCGGTTCAACAACGTCGACCTGCTCTACGGCATGCCGATCGGCGGCGCGGCCCGAGATATCGCCGTCGTCTCCGACCGTGGTCGCGATCAGCTGCGGATCTACCGGATCGATCCGGCGGCGGCCGCGGTCGGCGCGCCGCCGCTGGTCGACGTGACCGACGCCGGGGCGCCGCTGGTCTTCTCGGCCGACCTGGACGAGGTCAACGATCAGCGGTCCGCGTACGGTCTGGCGACGTGGCGCGACAAGAGCACCGGCGGCTATTACGCCCTGGTCAGCCGCCGGCACACGACCGACGTCGCGCTCGTCCGCCTGATCGCCACGCCGTCGGGGACCGTGACCTACACGGTCGTCCGCACCCTGACGCTGCCCAACACGTTCACCCTGCCCAACGGCCAGAGCTGGTCGCCGTGCCTGGAGCCGGACGAGCAGGCGCAGGTCGAGGGGATGGTGGTGGACGCGCAGACCGGTGTGCTCTACGCCGGGCAGGAGGACGTCGGGATCTGGCGTGTCTCCGCCAGTCTGCTGGGTACGCCGGTGCTGATGGACAAGGTCCGTGAGTTCGGTGTGCCGGCCACCTTCGACGAGGCCACCGAGGAGTGCGTCAGCGGAACCGATCCCGGGTTCGGCGGCACTCACCTGTCGGCCGACGTCGAAGGCCTGACCCTGTACTACCGCCGCGACGGCAAGGGCTACCTGCTGGCCTCCAGCCAGGGCGACTTCACCTTCGCCGTCTATCAGCGCCAGGGCGCCAACGCGTACGTCGGCTCGTTCCGGATCGTCGCCGACGACGATCCGTCCGATCCGGACGGTTCCGAGGTCTGCGACGGCGCCGCCGTCCTGAACGTGCCGCTGGGCAACCAGTTCGACGAGGGTCTGCTGGTCGTGCAGGACGGCCAGAACACGCCGGGCGAGCTCGACGAGAACGGCGAGCAGCGCGAGAACACCAACTTCAAGTTCGTCGAGTGGGACGACGTAGCCGAGGAGGTCGGCCTGGCCGTCGACACCTCGGGATGGAACCCGCGCTGGTAATGGCGCACCAGACGCCGGGCCGGTCCACTGGGGTGGCCGGCCCGGCCCCTGGGCGAATCAGCGTTCGACCAGCGCCATCTCGAAGCTGTAGAGCTCCGGGCGGTAGACGTGCGAACCCTGTTCGACGGCCCGGCCGACGTCGTCGTACGCGGTGCGGGTCATCGTCAGCAGGGGAGCGCCACGGCGCTCGTGGAGCAGCCGGGCTTCGGCCGCGGTGGCGGCCCGGGCGCTGATGCGCTGATTGGCCACGCGCATGTGCACCCCGGCGCTGCGCAGCAGCTGGTAGAGGCCGTGCTGCTCCAGGCGTTCGGCGGTGAGGTCCAGCAACCCGGCCGGCAGCCAGTTGTGCATGATCGCCAGCGGCTCGCCCTGGGCGAAGCGCAAACGCTCCAGATGCAGTACCGGCGCGCCCGGGGCCAGGCCCAACGCCACGGCGACGCTGTCGTCGGCGGCCACCGTCTCGACCGCCAGGACCTTGGTCGCCGGTCGCTGGCCGACGTGGCTGAGGTCGTCGTAGAGGCTGCTCAACTCGACCGGCCGCTTGACCGTGCCGTGGACGACCTGGGTGCCCACGCCACGCTTGCGTACGAGCAGTCCCTTGTCGACCAGGTACTGGATGGCCTGGCGCACCGTGGGCCGCGACAGCCCGGCCGAGTCCGCGAGCTGGATCTCGTTGTCCAGGCGTGCGCCAGGCGGCAGTTCGCCGCGATCGATGAGGTCCTCGATCTGCTGAGCCACCTGGAAGTACAGCGGCACCGGGCTGGAGCGGTCGAGGGTGAGGGACAGGGGGCTGGTCAACGGACTCCTCGCAAGATCGTGATGATGATTCAGATTATCAGACGTCATAATGTCATGACAAAGGGTTGACATCGCACTCGGCCGCGGACTAGAAATCAAGCCACGGTAAGCAGCTCCTGCCCCTCTTGGGTTCACCGTAATCATCTGGAGGAGTTCGTCAATGCGCATCGCCCTGCTCGGTGCCGGAAGAATCGGCGCATCCCACATCACCACCCTGGCCGCCCATCCGGAGGTCGCCCACCTCGTCGTCGCCGACGCCGACCCCGAGCGGGCCCAGATCGCCGCCCGCGCAGCCGGAGCCGAGCCCGTCCCGGACGTGGACGCGGCCTTCGCCGCCGATCCCGACGCCGTCGTGATCGCCACTCCCACCTCGACCCACGCCGAGCTGATCCTCCGCGCGGTCACCGCCGGGCTGCCGGTGTTCTGCGAGAAGCCGGTCGCCGCCGACGTCAAGCAGACCGCCGACGTCGCCCGGCAGGTCGCCGAAGCCGGAGCGCAGGTCCAGATCGGCTTCCAGCGCCGATTCGACGCGGGATACCAGGCAGCCCGCGCCGCACTGCGCCGCGGCGACCTCGGCGAACTGCACCGGATGCACCTGGTCACCGGCGACCCCGCCCCGCCGCACGCCGACTACATCCCGACCTCCGGCGGCATCTTCCGCGACTGCCACATCCACGACTTCGACATCGCCCGCTGGCTGACCGGGCAGGACGTCGTCGAGGTCTACGCGACCGGAGCCAACCGCGGCGCCGCGTTCTTCGCCGAGGCCGGCGACGTCGACACCGCCACCGCCATCCTCACCTTCGCCGACGGGGTGCTGGCCACTCTGCAAGGCTCCCGCTACAACGGCGCCGGATACGACGTGCGAGCCGAACTCGCCGGAACCCGCGACACCCTCGTCGTCGGGCTGGACGCCCGCTCCCCGCTGCGATCGGCCGAACCCGGCGTACCGGCGGGGACGGAGGCGGCTTGGCCGGACTTCTGGCACCGTTTCCAGCCCGCGTACGCGGCCGAGCTGGCGGCCTTCGTCGACGTCGCGGCCGGACGCGCCCCGAGCCCGTGCACCGTCGCGGAGGCGCTCGAGGCGCTGTACGTCGCCGAGGCGGCCGACTTGTCCCGCCGCGAACGACGCCCGGTCCGCGTCGACGAGGTCCGGCTGCCGGTGGAGGCGACCCGATGAGCCCCCGCGTCGCCGCCGCGCCGATCTCCTGGGGCGTCTGCGAGGTCCCCGGCTGGGGCCACCAGATGCCCGCCGAACGCGTACTGTCCGAAATGGCCGCCCTCGGCTGCGCCGCCACCGAATTCGGCCCCGACGGATTCCTGCCGGCCGATCCCGGCGAGCGCAAGCGAATGCTCGCCGATCACGGGCTCACCGCCGTCGGCGGGTTCGTCCCGGTGATCCTGCACGACCCCGGCCACGACCCCCTTCCCGAAGTACGCGCACAGCTGCCCGCGTTCCTCGCCAGCGGCGCCGACACCCTCGTGCTGGCCGCCGCGACCGGACTGTCCGGCTACGACGAGCGCCCGGAGCTCGACGCCGGCGGCTGGCGTACGCTGCTGTCCCGGCTCGACGAGCTGACCGCGCTCGCCGCCGACCACGGCATCCGGGCGACACTGCATCCCCACGTCGGCACCATGGTCGAGCGCCCCGACGAGATCTGGCGCGTCCTCGACGGCAGCGGCGTCCCACTGTGCCTGGACACCGGACACATCCTCGTCGGCGGAGGCAGCCCGGCGGAGATCGCCGCCAAGGCCGCCGGCCGCATCGCGCACGCCCATCTCAAAGACGTCGACGCCGCGATGGCGGCCCGCGTACGCGACGGCGGCATCGGATATCGCGACGCCGTCGCCGCCGGCATGTATCGGCCCCTCGGCCGTGGTGACGCCGGCATCGCCGACGTGATCGCCGCGTTGTCGGCCGCCGGATACGACGGCTGGTACGTGATGGAGCAGGACGCCGTCCTGGCCGCCGAACCCGCCTCCGACGGCGGCCCGGCCGGCGACGTCCGGCGCAGCCTGGATTACCTCGCCCAGCTGTTGAGCACGCCGTGACGCACGACCTCATCACCGTGGGCCGGGTCGGGATCGACCTCTATCCGCTGCGTTCCAAGGTGCCACTGTCTGAGGTAGACACGTTCGCCCGGTTCCTCGGCGGCAGTGCGACCAACGTGGCCGTCGCCGCCGCCCGGCTGGGCCTGCGATCGGCGGTCGTCACCCGCACCGGAGACGACCCGTTCGGCGACTTCGTCCACACCGCGCTGCGCGGCTACGGCGTCGACGACACCTTCGTCACGCCGGTGGCCGGATCCAAGACGCCCATCACCTTCTGCGAGATCTTCCCGCCCGACACCTTCCCGATCTACTTCTACCGCGAGCCGAAAGCCCCAGACCTGGATATCCAGCCCGACGAACTGGACCGCCCGGCGATCGCGGCGGCCCGGATCCTCTGGCTGACCGGCACCGGCCTGTCCGCCGAACCCAGCCGCACCGCCCACGAGGAGATCCTCGGGATCCGCCGCGACGCCACCGGCGAAACCGTCCTCGACCTGGATTACCGGCCGATGCTGTGGACCGCTCGGCGCGACGCCGAACGCGAAGTCCGCCGCGCGCTGGCATCCGGCGCGGTCACCGTCGCCGTCGGCAACCAGGAGGAGTGCGAGGTCGCCACCGGGCAGCGCGCACCGGAGGCTGCCGCCGACGCCCTGCTCGCCCACGGCGTACGCCTCGCGATCGTCAAACTCGGCCCGGCCGGAGTCCTGGCCGCCACAGCGACCGGGGAACGAGTCGTCGTGCCGCCGGTGCCCGTCGACGTCGTCAACGGGCTCGGCGCCGGAGACGCGTTCGGCGGTGCCCTGTGCCTCGGCCTCGTCCAGCGATGGCCGCTGGAGGAGACCCTGCGTTTCGCCAACGCCGCGGGGGCGCACGTCGCCGCCCGGCTGGCCTGTTCCGACGCCATGCCCACCACCGACGAAGTGCGCCAGATGATGGGAGAGACCCGATGACCTCCGACGACGAGATCCGGTCCTTGGTCCGGCAGCGGGCCGGGCGACCGGAGCGGATCACCGAGGCCGCCCTCGCCCGCCGCCGCCCGGTGGCCTGGGGCGAGCAGCGACTCATGATCATCGCCGCGGACCACCCGGCGCGCGGGTCGATCGGCGTACGCGACAAGCCGGACGCCATGGCCAGCCGCATCGACCTGCTGCACCGGCTGCGGACAGCGCTGTCCCGCCCCGGCGTGCACGGCGTGGTCGGCACCGCCGACATCGTCGAAGACCTGCTGCTCATGGGCGAGCTCGACGACCGGCTCGTCATCGGCTCGATGAACCGCGGCGGGCTCACCGGCACCGTGTTCGAACTGGACGATCGTTTCACCGGCTACGACGCGCGGACGATCGCCGACATGGGCTTCGACGGCGGCAAGATGCTGTGCCGCATCGACCCTGGCGATCCCGGCACCGCCAGCACCCTGGAGGCTTGCGGGAAGGCCGTCACCGAGCTGGCCCGCGGTCGCATGATGGCGATGGTCGAACCGCTGCCCGTGCGCAGGATCGACGGCAAGGCGCAGCTCGACACCGACCCGGGCGCCCTCATCCGCGCCATCGGCGTCGGGCAGGCCTTGGGCGCCACCTCGGCGTACACGTGGCTGAAGCTGCCGGTCGTCGAGGACATGGACCGCGTGCTGGAGGCCACCACCCTGCCGGTCCTGCTGCTCGGCGGCGACTCGGCCGGCGAGCAGGCCTACGCGGGCTGGCAGAAGGCGCTGACCAACCCGGGCGTGCGCGGTCTGGTCGTCGGACGTGCGCTGCTGTATCCGCCCGATGACGACGTCGCGGCCGCGGTCGACGCCGCCGCGGCGATGGTGAGGTGACCATGTACATCCCGGCGGGAACGGCCACGGCCGCCCCCGAGCAACCAGTCGTCATCACCCCCGAACGAGCGGGCTGGACCTACTGCGGCCTGCGGATCGTGGAGTTCACCGGAAGCTTCAGCCTCACCACCGCCGGCGAGGAGATGCTCGTCGTTCCGCTGTCCGGCGGGTGCGAGGTGACCTGCGACGGCGTCACGATGGAGCTGACCGGCCGCGACGACGTCTTCGCCCGCGTCACCGACTTCGCGTACCTGCCGATCCAGGCCGAGGTCACGCTGCGGGCGGCGGG
>JABFYB010000760.1 GCA_013361475.1 Hamadaea sp. | reverse complement strand
GGCCGCTGGGCCGACTGGGACCGCAGCCCGGTCACGGATCAGGCGGAGAAGCACGTCTACGTGGTAGAGCGTCAAATCGTATGACCATGTTGACGAAGTGATGTGTTAACACAATACTTCAACGTGTTGGTACATCGCATTGGGAGGTGCGCGACATGACTGGGCCAGCGCTGGAGGTCGACGGCGTGCGGAAGGCGTACGGAAGACGTACGGCGATCGCCGACATGACCTTCGACATCCGCGCCGGTGAGCTCTTCGGCTTCGTGGGGAGCAACGGGGCGGGCAAGACCACCACGATGCGGATCATCCTGGGTGTCCTCGCGCCCGACGCCGGAGAGGTCCGCTGGCGCGGCCGTCCGGTCGACTTCGCCGCCCGCAGGCAGTTCGGCTACATGCCCGAGGAGCGCGGCCTCTATCCGCGGATGAAGGTCGGCGAACACCTGCGGTACCTGGGCGAGCTGCACGGTCTGTCGCCGGCCGCCGCACGGACGGCGGCCGGCCGGTGGATCGAGCGCCTTGAGCTCTCCCGGTACGCCGCGGAGGAGGTCCAGAACCTCAGCCTGGGCAACCAGCAGCGGGTCCAGCTCGCCGCGGCGCTGGTCCACGGACCGAAGGCGCTGGTGCTCGACGAGCCGTTCTCCGGCCTCGATCCGGTGGCGGTGGACGTCATGCACGACGTGCTCGTGGAACGGGCCGCCGACGGGGTGCCCGTCATGTTCTCCAGTCACCAGCTGTCGCTCGTCGAGCGCGTCTGCGACCGGGTCGGCATCGTCGCCGGGGGGCGGCTCACCGCCTGCGGGACGGTCGAGGAGCTGAGCGCGGACGCCGATCGCCGGCTGCTGGTCGACGCCCCGGAGGCGGGCGAGAACTGGGCCGCGGGGCTGCCGGGCGTGGAGGTCGTCAGCCGCGAGGGCAGCCGTACGCGGCTGCGCCTGGCGAAGGGTGCGGACGACCAGCGGGTCCTGCACGCGGCGCTGGCCACCGGGCCGGTCTCCGCCTTCGTCCTGGAACAACCTCCGCTGGCCGACCTCTACCGCGACCTGGTCACCAGGACCGGCGCGGCGGACAACCGAACCGGGGGCGACGAGGGATGAGCACAGCGACACGAACACCGCAGGGCCCCGGCACACTGTCGGCCCGTCGAGCGGTCGGCCTGGTCACCCGGCGGGAGATCAACAGCCGGATGCGGAACAAGTCCTTCGTCCTGAGCACCCTGGGGCTGTTGCTCGCCGTCGGTGTCTACGCCGTGGTGATCCTCCTCGCCAAGGACGGTCCGGCCAAGGTCGGCGTCGAGCAGGAGGTCTCGGCGATGCGCCCGGTGCTGGCCGCGGTGGCCGAAGAAACGGGCGGGGCGGCCGACTTCGAGTTCGTCACCGTCGACGGCGGCCGCGGCGACCGGCTCCTGCGCGACGGCGAGCTCTCCGCCGTGATCGGCGGCGACGACGGACGGCTCACGCTCTCCGTGGAACGCGAGGCGGACGAGAACCTGCTCGCCGTGGTGCGCGCCACGGTCGCCGAGGAGCGCACCACCCGGGAACTCGAACGCGCCGGCGTCGACCCCGCCGAGTTCAGAGAGCGCGTGGCGTCGTCCACCGTGCAGGTGCGGGCCCTGGAGCCGTCGGAGCACAGCGCGGCCGAGCAGTTCGCGCTGATCGTCTCCTCCACCGGTCTGCTGTACTTCTTCTTCGTCTTCTACGGCATCACGCTGGCGCAGGGCGTGGTCGAGGAGAAGAGCAGCCGCGTCGTGGAACTGCTCCTGTCGACCGTCCGCCCCTGGCAGCTCCTCGCCGGGAAACTCATCGGTGTGGCCGTGGCCGGTCTGACCCAGCTGGTGCTGCTCGGCGGAGCCGCGGTGGCACTGGCGCAGGGCACCGGTGCCATCACGCTGCCGGCCGCGGTGGGCGGGACGCTGGTCACGCTGGGCGTGTGGTTCCTGCTCGGCTTCTTCCTGTTCGCCGCCATGCTGGCCGCGGCCGCCGCGCGTGTCTCACGGCAGGAGGATCTGCAAGGGGTGGTGCAGCCGGTGATGCTGCTCATCACCACACCGTTCGTGCTGGGCATCGCCCTGTTGAGCAAGGACGCGCACGACCCGGTGATCGAGTGGCTGTCGCTGGTACCGCCGCTCAGTCCGATCCTGATGCCGGCCCGGATGCTGCTGGGCATCGCCCCGGTCTGGCAGATCGCCCTCTCCCTGCTGCTCGCGGTCGCCGCGCTGGCCGGCATGACCCGCGTCGCCGGACGGATGTACGCCAACAGCGTGCTGCGCAGCGGCTCCCGCGTGCCGCTCGCCGAGGCACTACGGCTGCGCCAGGCCGCCTGAAAGCCCCGACTCCCGGTAAATCCCAACCCCCTGTAAGTCCGCCCCTCTGCAAGTCGAACCCCAGTAAGTCCGAACCCCCTACCGGAAAAGGAACACCTCATGAGCATCGCCATCTGGATCGCCATCGGCATCGCCGTTCTCGTCGCCGTCGTCGCGGGGATCAAGAAGAGCCAGGGCTGACCCG
>JABFYB010000114.1 GCA_013361475.1 Hamadaea sp. | reverse complement strand
CCGTGCTTCAATGGGACGATGGCAGAGCCTGATCCCGCCGGAAGGTCGCTCGCCGACCGCGTACCGCCGTCGTTGGTGTTCCGGTGGGCGGTCGCCGGCGCTGCCGGGGTCGTTGCCGTCGCCGCGGTGGTGCTCGGGCTCTACACCGTCCGCAACATCCTCGTCCTGGTCTTGATCGCGTTGTTCGTCGCGGTCAGCCTTGATCCGGCTGTGCGCTGGATGGTACGCCGAGGGCTCCACCGCAGCTGGGCGGTCAGCATCGTGATCCTGGTCCTCGTCGCGCTGTTCGGCTTGTTCGTGTGGTCGATCGTGCCGCCGGTCGTCGACCAGAGCGGGACCCTGCTGCAGAAGCTGCCGAGCTACGTGCAGACGTGGTCGGAGAAGTCCCGCGCCATCCAGGAGATCACCGACCGCTACAACCTCACCGACCGGCTGACCTCGCTCGCCGGTGAGCTGCCGGGGCGGATCGCCAACGGCGCGCTCGGCTTCGTGCAGAAGCTGTTCGGCACGATCGCCGCCGCGCTGACCGTGCTCGTGCTGTCGATCTACTTCATGGCCGACATGCCCCGGTTGCAGCGGGGTGTGGTGCGCCTGTTCCCGCCCGCGCACCGCCGGCGGGGCGCGCACATCGTCGCCGTCGTCGTGGACAAGGTCGGCGGCTACATGATCGGCAACATCGTCATCTCGCTCATCGCCGGAGTGGCCGCGTTCATCTGCTTCCAAGCCGTCGGCGTCCCATACGCCGTCCCGCTGGCCGTCATGGTCGCCATCACCGACCTCATCCCGATGATCGGGGCCAGCCTGGGCGCCATCATCGGCGTCGGGGTCTCGTTGCTGACCGTCGGGATCTGGCCACGATCCATCGTCGTGCTGTTGTTCTTCATCGCGTACCAGCAGATCGAGAACTACCTGATCCAGCCGCGGGTGATGCGCAACGCGGTGGACCTGTCGCCGGTGGCAGTCCTGGTCGTGGCGCTGATCGGCGGGACCGTGCTCGGCCTGGTCGGCGCGCTCATGGCGATCCCGATCGCGGCCGCGGTCAAGGTCGTGCTGACGCCGATGGTCGTCGCCGACGATCCGGCCGACGCCGGGGACGGCGAGGACCCCGGCACCGGTGGAACCGAACCGGCGGCGGCCTGAGCCTGCGGGCTACTGCCCGATCCGGCCGTCGATCCGTTCGCGCAGGAAGTCGACGTGGCCCATGTGGCGGGCGTACTCCTCGACCATGCCGAGCACGACGTCTCGATAGGACAGTGAGCCACCGCCACTGCCGTGCTTGTTCTCGGGATCGTCGACGATGACGTCGAGGCTCGGCGCGTCGGCGAGGAACCGGGTGGAGAACTCGACCTCGGCCCGCCATGCCGCCCAGGCCTCGGCGACGACCTCGGGGTCGGCGACCGCGCCGTCGAAGTCGCCGTCACGGTTGGTCTCGGAGCAGTACAACTTCGGCACGTCCTGGCCGGCGAGCAGTACGCGGAACGTCCCGCGCTCCATCTCGGCGAGGTGCCGCACGAGTCCCAGCAGCGACATCGTCGAGGGCTCGACCGAGCGCCGGGCCATCTGCTCGGCGTCGAGTCCGGCGCACTTCAGCTCCAGGGTGAGGCGTTGACAGCGCAACGACTCGGCCAGCGTGGTGCGCTCGTCGGCCATCGAGGGGCCGTGCTCGCGGGGGTCGTCGTCGGAGGGGCGGCCGTCCTCGGTGAACATGTCGGCCCGTCGGGTGGTGGTGGTCATATCGCCATCCTGGTCACGGCTTTCGGCGTATAACAACTGATTTAACCGAGACGCCGGGCGGCGTTGACCAGGCCGACGTGGCTGAACGCCTGCGGCGTGTTGCCCAGATGGCGACCCACGACCGGGTCGTACTCCTCGGCCAGGATGCCCAGGTCGTTGCGGAGCGTGAGCAGCCGCTCGAACAGCTCCACCGCCTCCCGATCCCGGCCGATCCCGGACAGGGCCTCGGCGAGCCAGAAGGTGCACGCGATGAACGCGCCCTCGGTGCCGGGCAGACCGTCCACGCCCCCGTCGGCCCGCGGGTCGTAGCGCAGCAGGAAGCCGTCGTGGCTCAGCTCGCGCCGCAACGCGTCGACCGTGCCCGCCACCCGCGGATCGTCCCACGGCAGGAAGCCGACCCGGGGCAGCAGCAGCAGCGCGGCGTCGAGCCCGCGCGAGCCGTAGAACTGCGTGAACGTGTTGCGGCTGGGATCGAAGCCGCGCTCGCAGACCTCGGCGTGCACCGCGTCCCGCGCCGCGCGCCACCGATCGGCGTCGCCCGGCAGCCCGAACTTCTCCACGGCCTGCACCGCGCGGTCGAAGCCGGTCCACGCCATCACCTTCGAGTGCACGAAGTGCTGCCGGTCGCCGCGGACCTCCCACAACCCGTTGTCGGGCTCGTCCCAATGGCTTTCGAGGTAGTCCAGCAACGCCCGCTGCAGATCCCACGCCTCGTCGGTGGCGCCCATGCCGACCGCGCGCGACTGGTGCAGCCCGTCGAGGACCTCACCCCACACGTCCAGCTGGAACTGGCCCGACGCCGCGTTGCCGACGCGCACCGGCGACGACTGCTCGTAGCCGGGCAACCAGTCCAACGTGTACTCGGTCAACCGGCGTGTGCCGTCGATCCCGTACATGATCTGCAGATCGGCGGGATCGCCGGCGGCCGCCCGCAGCAGCCACTCGCGCCAGGCCTTGGCCTCGGCGACGAACCCGGTGCCGAGCAACGCCTGCAGCGTGAACGTCGCGTCCCGCAGCCAGCAGTAGCGGTAGTCCCAGTTGCGCGGGCCGCCCGGCTGCTCCGGCAACGACGTCGTGGCCGCCGCGAGAATGCCGCCCGTCGGGGCGTACGTGAGCGCCTTGAGCAGGATCAGCGACCGACGCACCGGCTCCTGCCACCGGCCGTCGTAGCGGAACCGGGTCATCCAATCCGCCCAGAACTGCTCGGTGTCGGCCAGCGCCTGACCCGGGTCGACGTGCTTCGGCGTCGGCTCGTGCGACGGACGGTAGGTCAACACGAACGGCACCCGCTGACCGGCGGTCACCGTGAACTCCGCGTAGCTGGTGAAGTCCTGGCCGTACACCTCGACCGGGGTGCTCAGCCAGGCCGCGTCCGGGCCGGCGATCGCCGCCAGCTGACCGCCGACGTGGCGTACCCACGGGACGATGCGGCCGTAGTCGAACCGCAGCCGCAGCGCCATCTTCATCGGCACGGTGCCGCTGACCCCCTCGACGACCCGCACGATGTCCGCGGCCTCCCCGCGCGGCGGCATGAAGTCGACCACCCGGACCGTGCCCTGGGTGGACTCCCACTCCGATTCGAGGATGAGCGAGTCACCGCGGTACCGCCGTCGCGTCGCCGGGCCGCCGTCCGCGGGCGCCATCCGCCAGAACCCCGCCTCCGGGCCGCCGAGCAGCGCGGCGAAGCACGCGGGTGCGTCGAACCGGGGCAGGCACAGCCAGTCCACCGAGCCGTCCCGGCCGACCAGTGCCCCGGTGTGCAGATCCCCGATAAGCCCGTAATCCTCGATACGCTGCGGCATGCTCCCATGATCTCCCGAAGGCGCGGTCCATGTGGGTATCGGCGGTTCGTGCCATCGTCGACCGGGTCCGATCGGTGGGCTGATCGGCCTGCTTTGGGGAGGTCGCCGGCCAACTCACCCGGCATCCTCGAAGCCGTGTCTCAGTTCAAGCTGGTCGGCGCGGTGCTGCGCGCCATGAAGGCCGCGTACGCCGACCTGATCGGTGACTTCGTCACCCACCGCATCCGCAGCCGGGCCGCGCGTCTCGGGTTCGCCCTGACGGTGCTCGTCGTGGGTGCGCTGACCGGCGGCAATGTGCTCGGTCAGGCGTACGCCGAAGGCGGCCCGCTGATCCGGGTCGTCGCGGTCTTCGCCGCGGCCACCTGGGTGCTCGGCTTCGGGCATACGGCCGCGTTGATCGCCCGTCCCGCCCGCCGCTGACC
This sequence comes from Hamadaea sp., assembly GCA_013361475.1. Taxonomy (GTDB): domain Bacteria; phylum Actinomycetota; class Actinomycetes; order Mycobacteriales; family Micromonosporaceae; genus Hamadaea. The sequence goes on along the minus strand of JABFYB010000114.1, from coordinate 33,349 downwards.
GCGGCGACCTACCTCGCAGACCTCTCGTTTCGGGCATAGGCGACAAGGCAGGTTAGCCGCGCGGCGTGGCAGGGTAGCAGTCGACACGATGGCCCCCGTCGACTGGAAGGACCGCATGCCCGACTTTGCCGACCGTCCCGTCGTGGACCAGCGCCGCCTGCGGATCGACGGCCCGTTCACCTCGGCCGATCTGGAGTCGATCCGGCGGCAGCTCGACACCGAGTGCGCGGCCTGGGGCGTGCCGCCCCGGGTCCGGTCCGTGCTCGCCCTGGTCGCGACGGAACTCGTGGCGAACATCGTCGTGCACTGCGACGGAGAAGGCCGGCTGCAAGTCGCCCTCTACCGGGGGCGGCTGGTGTGCCAGGCGTTCGACCGGGGGCCGGGCATCCCGCGCAGCCATCGGGCCGGCTGGCGGCCGCCGTCGCCGTCCGCACCCGGCGGCCGCGGCCTGTGGCTGGCCCGCGTCTTCGCCGACCGGTTCGCCGTCGACTCCAGTCCGCTGGGCACGACGGTCACCGCAGTCATCGACATCCGTCCATCGTCAACGCTGCGCGGCGGCGACGAGCCCCCCGACACCTCCGAGGCCGACGAGCGGTGAAGCAGTGATCGAATCACGTTAGGGTGTACCGATGTTGACCGTCGAGATCTCCGGCGACGCCGCCGTGACCAGGGTCGCCCTGGCCGGCGAACTCGACCTGGACTCGAAGGCGCTGCTCGCCCAGGCCGTGCTCGAAGCACCCGCGAAGGTCGTCGAACTCGACCTGGCCGCGCTCACCTACTGCGACTCGGCCGGCATCGGCGCCCTCGTCACGGCGCAACGCGAGGCGCGCGACGACGGCCGCGCGCTCTACCTGGTCAACGTCGGCGGCATGGTGCAGACCATCCTGCAGGTCTCCGGCGTCCTCACCGAACTGACCCGGCGCGCCTGACTCTCCGCGTCGTCACAGGGCAGTCCGCACGCCGCCGCTACTCCACCGGCCAGAGTAGGCAGAACGGCTTTCCAGCCGGGTCGGCGTAGACGTGCCAGTTGTCGCCCGACCCGGGCATCCGCCGGGCGCCGAGGGCCAGCGCCGCCCGGTCGGCCACCTCGATGTCGTCGACCATGATGTCGAAGTGGAACTGTTGCGGATGGGCCGGATCCGGCCACTGCGGCGCGGCATAGACGTCGACCTGCTGGAACATGATCGGGCGGTCGCCCTCCTCGCCGATCATGGCCATGCCGTCGCCCTCATATGTGATCGGCTTGCCGAGCAGTTCGCTGTAGAACGCCGACAGCGCCTTGGCGTCGGGACAGTCGATCATGACGCCCATCAGCGTCACCTTCGGGTCGTCGGCCTTCAGGCAGAGGTCGAAGGGGTGACCGGCCGGATCGGCCAGGGTATGCCAGGTCTCGTTCTCCCGGAGCAGGGTCGCCCCCAAAGCGAGCGCGCGACCAGTGCCCTCGGCCAGGTCGGGTACGCGTAGATCCAGGTGCGCCTGCTGCGGGTACGCCGGATCGGGCCAGCGCGGCGGCACATGGTCGGGCGCATGCTGCAGGCCGATCCGCCAGCCGTCGTCGGTGGTCATCGTGATCCACTCGTCGTCGGCGTAGCGCTGGGTCCATCCAGCGAGCTGCGCATAGAAGGCAGACAGGCCGGCGATGTCGGCCGCGTCGATCACGATCGTCTTGAGCTGTCCCACCATGCCTCACATCCTCCTCCACGCCACCGACATCGTCCGGCCGGCACCGTCGACCGGACGGGTCGGTTCTGCTCGACCGGTCAGTTCTGCTCGACCGGGCACCACCAGGTCGTCCGGGTGCCCACCACGCCGACCTGCAACGCCGCACCGCACCGTGGACAGGTGCCCCCGGCCCGGCGCGCCGGAATGAACGACAACGTATGCACACCGCCGTTGGCGAGGCTGTCGCCGACCGATTCGCGTACGGCGTCGTAGAGGCGGTCGACGTCGTCGGCGGACAACTCGTCGACCGGCCGGGACGGGCGGATCCGGGCCGTCCACAGCGCCTGATCGGCGAGCAGGTTCCCGACCCCGGCCAGCGCCTCCTGATCCAGCAGCCGGGCCTTGACGGGCGCCGTCCCGCGGCTCATCGCCGACTGGAACTCGTCCCGGGTCACCACTGCCGCGTCCGGGCCCAGCTTCTCGACCGGCGGGTCGAGGCGTACGCGGCCCAGCCGTCGTGGGTCCACCAGCGCGAGGAACCCGCCGTCGGCGAAGGTCAGCCGGAACCGGGTGAACCGCAGGTCACCCTGCCGCCGACCGCGCTCCCAGTAGTCACCGCCGTCCACCTCGGACCCCCGCCGGTCGGCGACCACGATCTTGCCCGACATGCCCAGGTGCAGGCCGAGCAACGGGCCGGGTTTGCGGGAACGACCAGCCCCGGTCGTCTCGCACCACATGCTCTTGCCGCGCCGGTGCACCGCCGACAGCCGCCGGCCCAGCAGCGCCGACCGGATCTCGCCCGGCGTATGCGGCCGGCACACGTAGGTGTCGGTGTCGTCGACGTCGGCGATCACCCGGCCCAGGGCGTACCGGTCGATGACCTGGCGGGCGGACTCGACCTCCGGCAATTCGGGCATGCCGATCAAAATAGAGGGTGCCGCCCGCGTTCTCGCGAGCGGCACCCCGAGTCGTTCCCCGCTGGATCAGGGGTATCGGCCGAATCTTTCCCCAAGATTCGACCGATATCCCTGATCCAGCACCTAAGCCGGCCGGCGCGAGCGGGCCAACGCGAGCGCCGAGGCGCGTAAAGCGTCAGTTCCGGCCGGGTTCGAACCGCCGCAACGCGAACCGGGCCGCCACCAGGAGCACCGCGATGTGCAGCAGCAGCACCGCGACCGCCCGCCACCAGTTGAACGGGGTCGGCGCCCAGATCGCCTCCGGGAACGGGAAGCCGACCAGGTTGGTCGTGGCCGCGCCGGCGGCGAAGCCCCACCGGGACGGGTCGATCGCCGAGATGATCTCCAGCGCCCGCTGGCCGGTGATCTCGAACAGGCCACCCGAGAGCACCAGCTGGAACATCACGCTGACGACCAGGATCGGCGTCGTCTGCTCGGTCGTGCGGACCAGGGCGCTGGCGAGCAGGCCGAGCGAGGTCGACGCGATCGCCACGAGCGTCGCCGCCACCGTGATCTCGATCATCGGATCGCCGAGCACCAGGGCCGCGGGCGGCTTGGGCCGGTCGAACATGGCCAGGTAGACGAAGATCGCGCACTGGATCGCGTCGATGACGAGGAAGACGACGACCTTCGACAACAGGTAGGCGGTGGGGGACAGGCCGATCGCCCGTTCCCGCCGATAGATCGACTGTTCGTTGACGATCTCGCGGATCGCCACCGCCACACCCATGAACGCCGCGCCGATCACGAACACGACGATGAGCCGCTGCCCCTCCAGCGCGAATCCCTCCGGGTCCGCGCTCAACCCCTTGTCACCGGGCACCGCCCGGCTCAGAATCGCCAGGGCCAGGGGCAATCCCACCAGGAACGCGGCATACCCGCGGTCCGAGGCGATCACGGCGAGCATCCGCCAGCACAGCGTGATGAAGGCCCGCAGGGGCGCGCGCGGATGCCGCGCACGATCCTTGATAGACAGATCTTGTACGCCGGAAGGAGCGGACTGCGCCGGTTTGGCGGCGTCGGCGAACCGGGTCGTCTCCGCCTCCGGCGGACCGGCCTGCTTGGGCACCGGCGGGCCTTCCACGACGGCGGCCGGCTCCTCGATGACGGCCTCGTCGACCGGCTCCGCCACCGGTGCGGCGGCGACCGTCACGAGTTCCTTGCGTGCGTCGGAGATCCGGGCCAGCTCCTGCGCCACGTCACCGACGTAGCGGCGGTAGACCTCGGAGTTGCGGAACTCCTGCGACCAGCGCCGGGGCTCGTTGGTGACCTTGTGGAAGACGTCGGCGTAGTCCTCGGCGCCGAAGAACGGCAGGACCTCGTCGGGCGGGCCGAAGTAGCCCATGTGCCCGCCCATGCACATGACCAGGACGCGGTCGCAGATGTCCAGGTGCAGCACGCTGTGCGTGACCACCACGACGGTACGCCCCCGGTCGGCGAGCAGCCGCAGCTCCCGCATGACCTCCTTGTCCAGCGCGGGGTCGAGGCCCGAGGTGGGTTCGTCCAGGGCCAGCAGCGACGGCTCGGTGAGCAGCTCCAGCGCGACCGAGGTGCGCTTGCGCTGGCCGCCGGACAGCGTGTCGATACGCTGCCGGGCCCGCTCGCGCAGACCGAGGAGTTCGAGCACGTCGGCGACTCGTTGCTTGCGCTGCCGGCGTGGCACGTCGTCGGCGAATCGCAGGGACGCCGAGAACCGCAGCGCCCGCTGCACGGTCAGCTGCCGGTGCAGCACGTCGTCCTGCGGCACCATGCCGATGCGGTGACGCAGCTCGGAGTAGTGCTCGTAGAGGTCGCGCCCGTCGTAGAGCAGCTCGCCCCGCGACGGCTTCTGGAAGCCGGTCATCGCCTTCACCAGGGTGGACTTGCCGCACCCGCTCGGGCCGATGATGCCGAGCAGCGTGCCCTGCTGCAACGCGAAGCTCACGTCGTCGAGCAGAGTCGCCTTTCCGACGTCCACCGTGATGTCGTCCGCGACGAACGAGGTCGGACCCTGGTCGTCGTGCTGATAGAGCCGTGCGCCGTCGTAGAGGAACTCGTGCCGGCCGACGGTGAACCGGTCGCCCGGTTTCAGGTCGCCCTTCTGCACGCGCCGTCCATTGTGGTGGATGCCGTTGGTGCTGCCCAGGTCCACCAGCTGATGCCCGGTGCCGACGCGCCGGATCTCCGCGTGCGAGCCGGAGACCCACAGGTCCGGCAGCACGATGTCGTTACCCGGATCGCGCCCGATCCGGATTCTGCCCTTGTCGTCTAGCACTGCCACCGGAGTGAGGGCATCGGTGCCAGCCTGGCCGCTCGAAGTCACCGGCCTATCATGCCGAAGCCGTCAAGTCGGCACCGCTATCGGTCCGGCTCTTCCCTGTCAGGTTTCCTGCAGCACCGCTGTGAGCTGCTCCGCGAACTCCGGTGCGTGGGCGGCGAAGCCGCCGTGGTCGCCGGTGAACTCCACGGGCGTCAGCCCCACCTGGCCGGCGAAGACCTCGGCGCACCGCCGGGCGAACTGGCCCTTCGACGCCGCACCCACTCCGACCACGATCCGGACCGGCGACGTCCGCAACGCGTCCAGGTCCGGTACGAACGCGGTGGTCTGCCGGATCAGATGGCCGAAGAACACCGTGTTGGTCGCCTCCATGGTGGCCAGCTGTTCCGGTGACGGCTCCCAGCGCGGCACGTCGTCCTGCTGACCCATCCCGGCGAGCCCCGCATAGGTGAGGAACATGGTCAGCGCCGGCATGCTGCCCTGCGCCAGGAACGTCTGATAGATCTCCTCGAACTTCGCGTGGACCTCGGCGGAGTCCGGCAGCGTCTCGACGATCGGCGGCTCGTGGGCGACCAGCGTACGCACATCGCCCGGATGCGCCGTGATCAGCGCCAGCCCGACGACCGCGCCGCCGCTGCTGCCCAGGTAGTCGACCGGCCCGCCGCCGAGACTCTCGATGAGCCGGTGTACGTCGTCGGCCTGCACCTCCGGCGTGATGTCCGCGTCGGCGTCCTCCCGGGTGCTCTTGCCGATCCCACGCGGGTCGTAAGTCACCACGGTGTACCGCTCGGCCATCACCTGGGCCAGCGGGGCGAACCCGGTGCTGTCCATCGGCGACCCGATGAGCAGCAGCAACGGGCCCTCGCCCTGCGACTCGTAATACAGGCGGGCGCCCGGGACATCGAGAAAGCTCATGTCCCGGACGCTACCGCGCAACCGGCGCCTACGCCCGCCGACCGGCCCGCGTACGCAGGAAGACCGCGATCAGAAGCGCCGCGACCAGGCACAGCACGGCGTTGGCCGCGACGGCGATCGTGACGGCGCGCAGCACCGCGCCCGAGCCGGCGTGACCGCCCAGCGACCCCGCGACGACCGCCGACATGACCGGGATGCCGAGCGTGATCCCGACCTGCTGGCTCATCGTCGTCAGACCGGTCGCCAGGCCCTGCTCACCGTCCGGCAGGCCCGAGGTGGCAGTCACCATGAAGCCGACGATCGCCACGAGGTTCGCCACGCCGCCGACGAAGGTCAACGGCAGCAGCAGGCCGATCCAAGCCGGATCGGAGCCGAGGAAGACCAGCGGCGCCGTCGCGGCCGTCTGCACCAGCAGCGCGGCCACGATCCCCGCCTTGGCGCCCAGCCGGCCGATCACCCGCGGGCCGAGCAGCCCACCGGCGACGGTGCCCGCGCCGAGCACCGAGAACGCCAGCCCGGCCGCCAGCGGCGAATAGCCCAGCACCTCCTGCAGGTACAGGGTCAGCAGGAACACGAGCGACGTCTCGGTCGCGAACGCCATCAGCCCGGCGAAGTTGCCCCAGGCCACCGTCGGCCGCCGGAGCACCGACACCGGCACGAGCGGCTGCCGGTGGCGGCGCTCGATCACCCAGAACGCGGCCAGCAACGCGACCGCGGCCGCGAGCGAACCGATGACGAGCGGATCACGCCACGACGTCTGCCCGGCGGTCGTCAACCCGTACACCAGGGCGAGCAGCCCGAGGGTGACCGTCACCGCGCCGGACAGGTCGAGCGCGGGCCGGGCCGGCGGACGGCCCTCCGGCAGGACGCGGACCGCGATCGGCAGCACCACGACGGCGACGACGACGTTGATGAAGAACGCCCACCGCCAGCTCAGCAGGTCGGTGACCACACCGCCGAGGATCGCGCCGGTGGTGAAACCGGCGGCGGTGAGCGCGCCGTTGAGGCCCAGCGCCTTGTCGCGCCGCGGTCCCTCGCCGAACGACGTCGTCAGCAACGACAGCGCGGCCGGGGTGACGGCGGCGGTGGCCAGGCCCTGCAACGCCCGGGCCGCCAGCAGCACGCCCGGCGTAGTGGCCAGCCCGCCGGCCAACGACGAGACGCCCAGCAGCGCCAAACCGGCCAGGAACAGCCGACGCCGTCCGAACAGATCGGCGATCCGCCCGAAGAGCAGGGTGAACCCGGCGGCGCACAATGCGAACGCGGTGGCGATCCATTGCAGGGCGTGCAGCGGCAGGCCGACGTCCGCGCCGATCACCGGCAACGCGACGTTGAGGATGGAGAAGTCGACGGCGAGGGTGAAGCCCGCCGTCAGCAGGACGAGCAGGGTGAGCCGGTCGCGCCGGCCCAGGGCAGCGGCCGGAGCCGTGGTGCCGGCCGGAGCCGTGGTGCCGAGCTGATCGATGACCGCCATGGCGATCGTGTCCTTCCGCAGTGATGATCGGGATGCGACTCACTCTGCGGCGGCTCCCCGAACCCCCACCAGACCGCGATCTGACTGGTCAGCGGCTGCCTATCACTCACAGGGACAGGCAACGCCCACCGCCGCGAGGCACACTGTGATCATGAACGGCGAAACGACCGGCACCGACCTCGGCGAGTTCCTGCGCAGCCGGCGCGCCCGGCTGTCCCCGCAAGACGTCGGCCTCACCTCGTACGGGGCTCGCCGGGTGCCGGGCCTGCGCCGGGAAGAACTCGCCCAGCTCGCCGGGGTCAGCCTCACCTACTACACCCGGCTGGAACAGGGGCAGAGCGCCAACGCCTCCGAGTCGGTCATCGACGCTCTCGGTCGGGCGCTCAACCTGTCCGACGACGAACGGGCGCACCTGCACAACCTGGCCCGCCCGCGACCGGCCCGCCGCCCCCGTCCGCCGCGCCCGCAGACCGCCCGCTCCGGCGTACGCCAACTGCTGACGGCGATGAGCGGCGTGCCGGCGGTCGTCATGGACCGCCGTAGCGACGTGCTCGCCTGGAACCAGCTCGGCCACCTGCTGCTGGCCGGGCACTACGACGTCGGCGCGCCCGACCGGATCGCCGACCGGCCCAACCTCACCCGGATGCTGTTCTGCGACCCGCACACCCGTGACTTGTATCCCCGCTGGAAGGAGGAGGCTGCCCGCGCGGTCGCCTCGCTGCGGCTGGTCACCGGCGGCTATCCCGACGACCGCGAACTGGCCGAACTGGTCGGCGAACTGTCGGTGAAAAGCCGGGAGTTCGCGGCGCTGTGGTCGCGTCAGTCGGTGCAGAACTGCACGACCGGCACCAAGCGCCTCCATCATCCCGAGGTCGGCCCGCTCGACCTGGACTTCGAGCTGCTGCACCTGCCCGACGGCAACGGCAGCCGCGTCATCACCTACACCGCCGCCCCCGGTACGCCCTCCGAGGCGGCGCTGCGACTGCTGGCGGCCACCGTCTCCGTGCACTCCGCGCCCGGTTCCCAGAGCCCGTCGAGATCCCCGGAGTCGAGCCGGTCCCGGTAGACGTCGATCTTGTGGTCGATGGCGGCGAGATTCTGCCGCAGCTCCTCCAGCTGGGCCGCGACCTCGGCCCGATGGGTCTCCAGCAGCGCCAGCCGCTCCCGTTCGTTGCTGCGGCCGGCCGCGACGAGGTCGGCGTACCGGCGGATGGTGCGGATCGGCATGCCGGTGGCGCGCAACCGAGTGCAGATCGCGATCCAGTCCAGGTCGATCTGCTGGTAACGCCGCCGCCCGGTGGCGGTCCGCCCGACCGTGACGACCAGCCCGGCCCGTTCGTAGTAGCGCAAAGTGTGCACGCTGACCCCGGTACGCCGGGCCGCCTCCGCGATGGTCATTCCCTTGACTTCGAGCACGCTCTCAATTCTAGGGTCATGATCATGACAATCACCCTGATCACGGGCGCGACCAAGGGCCTCGGCCTCGAGACCGTCCGCCGCCTGAACGACGCCGGCCACACCGTCTACATCGGAAGCCGCGACGCGGAGCGCGGCCGTGCTGCGGCGCTGCGGCTGGGCGTACGCTCCGTGCAGCTCGACGTCACCGACGACGCCTCCGTCGAAGCGGCGGCTCGTGCGATCGAGGCCGACGGCGGACTGGACGTGCTGGTCAACAACGCCGGAATCCAGGTCGAGATGCACGACGGCGGCATCGTCGGCGCCGACGGCCTCACCGCCGAGATGATGCGCCAGACCTTCGAGACCAACGTCTTCGGCCCGGTACGCGTCCTGCACGCGTTCCTGCCGCTGCTGCTCCGCTCGGCATCCCCGGTCGTCGTCAACGTCAGCAGCGGTCTGGGTTCGCTCAGCCGGGTGACGACGCCCGGCACTCCGGCGTACGCGTATCCCGGGGTGGCCTATCCGGCGTCGAAGACCGCCCTGAACATGCTCACCGTGCAGTACGCGAAGGCGTACCCGGGGATCCGGATCAACGCCGTCGAGCCGGGCTTCACCAAGACCGACCTCAACGGCAACACCGGGCACCAGACGGTCGAGCAGGGGGCCGAGATCATCGTGCGGATGGCCGGCCTGGGACCGGACGGCCCCACCGGCGGCTACTTCGACGCCAACGGCACCCTGCCCTGGTGAATCGGTGCGGTGACCGGGCGGGCCGCGATCGCCTTCGCCACGCGTTCGGCGTCGCGTCCCGCGCCCTGCACCATGCCGGAGGAGAAGGCGTACTGGAAGTGCAGCCCGGTGAAGTAGAGCCCGGGAACCTCCGGCACCATGCCGCGGTCGTGCCGGGGTGTCACGCCGTCGAGGACGGGGATGTTCACCCACGAGAAGCCCGGTTCGTAGCCGGTGCACCACACGACGTTGTCGGCGGCGACGACCTGACCGTCGGCGAGCACCGGCAGGCCGTCTTGCACGCCGACCATCTTGGGCGCGCGGACGACCCCGGCTTCGGCCAGCTCCCGCGGCCGGGTCCGGATCAGTGGCCCGCCACCGCTGTGGGCGGCCGCCTGGGCTTTGCGCCCGATCGGCGTGGCGACGCTCAGCAGCCGGTGGAAGACCAGCCGGAGCACGACCCGGCTCAACAGCAGCCGACTCGGCCAGCCCGCGATGCGGAACGGCAGGTGCCCGGTGTCCCGGCCCGCGACGACCACCTTGTGCGTACGCGCGAGTTCGAGGCCGATCTCGGCGCCGGAGTTGCCCGCGCCGACGACCAGGACGGTGCCCGGCTGGAGCTGGCCAGGGTTGCGGTAGGCGATCGAATGCAGCTGCGTGATGGCCGGACTCAGGTCGGCGGCGAACTCGGGCAGCTTCGGCTGCTGCTGGTTGCCCATCGCGACGACGACGTTGTCCGCGGTGTACTGCCGCGCGCCCGCGTCGACGAGGAAACCTTCGTCGGTCCGGGTCAGGGCGTCGACGCGTACGCCGGTCTCCACGTCGAGCTGGAACCGCTCGGCGTACGCCTGCAGGTAGTCGGCCATCTGGTCCTTGGTCGGGAAGGCGAACCCGTGATCGGGGAAGGCCATTCCGGGAAGGGCGTCGTAGCGGGCCGGGGTGAACAGCCGCAGCGAGTCCCAGCGCCGCCGCCAGACGTCGCCGATCTCGTCGTGGGCGTCCACGATGAGGAACGGCCGGCCCAGTCTCCGCAGGTGGTAGCCGGTCGACAGGCCCGCCTGGCCGGCTCCGATGATCAACGTCTCGACATGGTTCGTGTTCATGCCCCGACGCTATGGCCGGCCCGAGTCCGCGCGCTTCGGCAGAACCCCGCACCCTGTCCGATCGCCGGATGGGGGATTTCCCTCACGACTGATCGATGAGGTGTTGCTGGAAGGCGTACGCGGTGGCAGCGGCCCGGGACGAGACGCCGATCTTGGTGAAGACGTTGCTGAGGTGACGCTCGACGGTCTTCTCCGACAGCGACAGCTCGCGGGCGATGGCGCTGTTGGTCTTGCCGGTGGCGACCAGGCGGAGCACCTGCAGTTCGCGTGGGGTCAGCCCGTGCGCGGAAGGCGCCGGATCCGCCCGCAGCGCGGTCACCCGGGCCTGGTCAGGCCGGGCGCCGAGCTGGGTGAAGACGGCCTCCGCCGCGGCCAGCTCCAGTGCGGTGGTGTCTTCGTCGCCCAGCCGGCGGCACGCCTGCGCGATGAGGACACGTGACCGGGCCGCCTCGTAAGGCACGTCGAGATCGCGCCAGAAGTGGGCGGCCGAGCGCAGCTCGGTGAGCGCCCCCACCGGGTCATCCTCAGCGAGGAGGACCGCTCCGCGGGCGTAATGGACCTGGGCGAGCAGCGCCGGGGCTCCGTAGACCTCGGCGATCGTCGCCAGTTCGGCCGCTGCCGCGCGGGCCGACGCGGGGTCCCCGGCGGCCAGTTCGACTTCGACCTGGGCGGGCAGCAGCCGGGCTCGCCGGAGCCGGTCCGACGTCTCGCCCAGCGCCCGGCGCAGCGCCGACCGTGCGGTGGCGGTGTCGCCCTGGGCCAGCCGGAGCAGCGCCAGGCCCGGGCACAGCTCATGCCCCCATTCGGCGGCCGCCCGGTACGCCTGTTCGGCCGCCGCGTAATCGCCCCACCGCCGCAGCACCTCGGCCTGCTGGTAGCGGGCTCCACCGCTGGAGATCACCTCCGGCGAGCGGGACAGCCGACGGCAGGCGCGTTCGGCCTCCTCGACCGCGCCGGGCCAGTCGCCGTGCAGCTGACGCAGCTCGGCCCGGTGCACGAGACAACGCCCCGAGAAGACGATCATGTTGTGGTGCTGGTCCAACCAGCCGGTGAGGGCGTCGGTCCACTCCTGAGCCCGCCGGATCTCGGCCATCTCGCTGAACACCGAGATGACCACGCAATACACCGTCCCCGCGGCGATGGGCGAGATCTCGCGGCCCACGACCGCCAGCATCGCCTCGTCCAGGATCGGCACCGCCGCGGCGACCTGTCCGAGTTTGACCAGCGCACCGCCGCACTGGGTCAACGCCAGGCCCTGCACGTCGGGATCGCCGGTGCGACGGCCGATCTCGATCGCCTGACGAGCGAGGGCGGCCCCCTGCGCGAAGTCACCGCCCGCGTTGCTGCGGAAGGCGTACGCCGACAGCACCAGCCCGCGCTCGGCGCAGTCGGCCGGCTCCGCCGCCAGCAGCGCCTCGGCGCGGGCCAGCCAGCCGCTCGCCTGACCGATCTCGCCCTGGTTGCCCAGCGCGAACGACATCCAGAACGCGGCTCGGGCGGCTCGGCGGGGGCGGATCTCCCGCACGTCGATCTCGTACGCACGCCGCAGCGCGTCCACGCACGCGGTGACCTCGCCCCGCAGATACGCGGCCGTCGCGAGCAGGAACAGATCCTCAGGTGGCAGGGGAGTGGCCGCCGCGGCGCGGCAGAGCGAGTCGAAGGCGTCCGCCCAGGCGTGCCGCTCGGCCGCCGTCCGGCCGTCGGCGAGGTCCTGGTTCGGGACGGACTGGTCGATCGCTGCCACGCCGCTCCCGCCTTCACGCTTCGGGCCCGGAAAGAGTCCTCGCCGCTCAAGGATACGTCCGGTGGCCGCCGCGAGGCGGGTGCGACGGCCACCGGCGGGTTACCCGGCCAGCGGCGGAAGGGCGATCTCGCGCTTGAGGATCTTGCCGGTCGCGGTCTTCGGCAGCGCGTCGACGATCCAGACGTGCCGCGGATACTTGTACGCCGCGAGCTGCGCCTTGACGTGGTCGCGCAGCTCCTCCGGGGTGGCGGTGGCACCCGGGCGCAGCACGACGACGGCCACGACCTCTTCGCCGTGCGTACGGTGCGGCATGCCCAGCACCGCCGCCTCGCCGACCGCCGGATGCTCGTAGAGGACCTCTTCGACCTCACGCGGGTAGACGTTGAAGCCGCCCCGGATCACCATGTCCTTGGCCCGGTCGACGATGGAGTAGTAGCCGTCGGCGTCGCGGCGGCCCAGGTCGCCGGAGTGGAACCAGCCGTCCACGATGGCCTCGGCGGTCGCCTCGGGTCGCTGCCAGTAGCCCTTCATGATGTTGTGGCCCCGGATGGCGATCTCGCCGACCTCGCCGTCGCCCAGGTCACGGCGTACGCCGTCCTCGCCGGGCAGGCTGACCACCTTCATCTCGACTCCGGCGATCGGCGTGCCGATGGTGCCGGCCTTGCGGGGCCGGTCGGGATGGTTGAAGCAGGCCACCGGCGAGGTCTCGGACAGCCCGTAGCCCTCCAGGATCGCCACCCCGAACCGGGCCTCGAAGCGGTGCAGCAGCTCGACCGGCAGGGCGGCCCCGCCGGAGACGCAGATACGCAGACTCGGCAGTTCGACATCGGTCCCTGCGGCGGCTTGCAGCAGAGCGCCGTACATGGTGGGCACGCCGGCGAAGACGGTCGCCTGCTCGGTCGCGAGCAGCTCGAGCGCGGCCTGCGGCTCGAACCGGGCGACGAGCACGAGCGTCGCCCCGGCGGCCACGGCGGTGTTGAGTGCGACGGTCTGGCCGAACGAGTGGAACAGCGGCAGACCGCCGAACACCACATCGGACGGGCCGAGGTCGAGCAGCGTACGCGCGGTGACGTCGACGTTGCGGGTCAGGTTGTCGTGGGTCAGCTCGGCGCCTTTCGGGCGGCCGGTCGTGCCCGAGGTGTAGAGGATGACGGCGGTGTCGTCGCCCGCCCGCTCGACCACCTCCGGCACCGGGTCGTAGGTGGACAGTTCGCGGGCGAACCGCTCCGGGTCGATGATCAGGCTGACACTGTCCGCCCGGTGTGCACCTTGGGCGGCCTCGTCGGCGACGGTGTGCCAGGCCAGCATCCCGGCGGCGCCGGAGTCGTCGAGGTAGTAGTCGATCTCCCGGGCCTTGAGCAGCGGGTTCATCGGCACGACGACCGCGCCGGCGCGCAGGATGCCGTAGTAGAGCACCGCGAACTCGGGCACGTTCGGCAGCATCAGGCCGACGCGGTCGCCCGGCTGGACACCGGTCAGCCGCAGGTAGCCGGCGAACCGCGCCGAGGCGTCGTCCAGCTCGGCGAAGGTGAGCGTCCGGTCGCCGAGCTTCACCGCGACCTGGTCGGGGAACTCGGCGGCGGAGGCGGTCAGATTGGCGGCCAGGTTGGTCATGCCCGGGTCTCCTTCACTCGTCGCCGACGATCGCCCGGGCGACCGCCTCGGCCGGCTTCGGATCGGTCAGGATCGTGTAGTGGTTGCAGTCGGCGATCAGGTGCGCCGTCAGCGCGGTCGCCGCGGTCCAGTGGTCGACCACCGGCTGCGCAAGCAGCCCCGGTTCCTGGCCGAACATGCCGCGTGGGGCGTACAGCAGGGTCGCGGGGATCGTCAGAGCGGCCAGGTCGTCGCCGAACGACGCCGCGTTGACCAGCAGGTCCCGGCCGTCGGTGTAGACCGCCTCGGGGTTGACCCGCGAACGGATCGCGCCGGGTTCGCCGACGGCGTCATAGCGGACGTACGCGGTCAGGTCGTCGTTCCAGGCCGCGCTGAGCGCCGGGTGCGCCTGGAAGAACTCGACGTACGCCGCCTCGGACGGGTACGTCATCTTCAGCCGGGCGACGGCCGGGCCGACAGTCGCCTCCAGCACGGCGTCGGGGTCGGCCCCCTCCGGCACCGGCAGCGGCAGTCCGCCGTCGATGAGCACCAGCCGGGTGAACAGCTCGGGGAAGCGGGCGGCCGCCCGCAGCGCCACGTACGCGCCGAGCGACTGCCCGGCCAGCACCATCGGCGTACCGAACTGGGAAGCGACCACGGCCAGGTCGGCCGCGTGCCGGTCGATGCCGAACGGGCCGGGGGCCTGGTCGCTGCCGCCGCGGCCCCGCAGGTCGACCGCGAGCAGGCTCCAGTCGGCGGGCAGCGCGCGGGCGACGGCGGCGAACGACATGGCCGAGGCGGTGATGCCGTGCGCGGCCACGACGAGGTTGTCGCCGTCGCCGAAGCGCAGTACGCGCAACGCCCCGGCGGCGTCGGGCAGTGCGATGTCGAGGGGCTGCATGTCAGCGGTCCTTGTCTGGAGAGGTGACGCCGACGACGCGCAGGGCGAAGTCGGCATAGGACTGAGCGATTTCTTCGCGGCGGTACGGCTGGTCGGGCCCGAACCAGCTGGCCACGCGCACGCCCATGGCGCTGACGGCGGCGGTGGCCAGGTACGCGTCGGGCACGTGGAACACCCCGGCGTCGATGCCGCGCTGGACGACGCCGAGGGCCAGCTGCTGCGTCTGCGCCCGCAACGCCAGCGACGGCGCGGCCTGCTCAGGGGACAGGGCGTGCAGTTCGGCGTTGGCGACCAGGGCCAGCAGCGGGAAGTCGGTGTGCACGTAGACGTGCGCGGTCACCAGGGCGCGCAGTTGCTCGGCCGGTCCCGGCGGGGCGTCGAGGACGGCCTGCTGGAGCCGCTCGTGCATGGCCTGGTGGCCGAGTAGCACCAGCTCGGCCAGGATGTGCTCCTTGGACGGGTAGTGCGCGTAGAGGGTCGCCGAGTTGATGCCGGCCGCCGAGCCCAGGTCGCGGATCGACGTGCCGTGGAAGCCCAGCTCGGCGAACAGTTGCAGCCCGCCCAGCAGGATGCGGCCGCGCGTGCCGCCGGGCGTCACGCCCTCGGGCAGCTCGACCTTGACCGCGCTGAGCCGTCTGGGCTCCCAGCGCGGCGTGCCCGGCGAACTCGCCATTCGTCAGCTCCCCACATGCCATACCAATCGATTGGTTGACATCTTGCCAAAGGCGGAGCCATAGTGCAGCCAACCAATCGATTGGTTGATGGTACTCGAGAGGAAGGCGCGCATGTCAATCCCGTCCCGACTGCTTCGCACGCTCATCGCCGCCGTCGCGTTCACCCTGGCGCTCGTGGCCGCGCCCCCGGCCGCGCACGCCGCTGGCGGCTCCTACTTCGCCGGCGCCTACGTCAGCATCTACGGCTCTCGCGACTACCACGGCTACGTCCCGTCGACCTATCGGGCGGGCACGCCGATGCCGCTGCTCGTCGCCCTGCACGGCTGCACCGAGAACGACGTGGGCTTCGACCTGCTGTCCGGATGGAGCGCCGAAGCCGAACGCCGAGGCTTCATCGTCGTGTTCCCCGACCAGAACAACCTGGTCAACCCGGCCGGCTGCTGGAACTGGACACTGCCCACCAACCTGCACCGCGGCTGGGGCGAACCGGCCATCATCGCCGGGATCACCAACCGGATGAAGTCCACCTACAGCGTCGACCCCCGACGCGTCTACGTCACCGGCGTCTCGGCGGGCGGCGTCATGGCCAACATCATGGCCGTCACCTACCCCGACCTGTACGCCTCCGCGGCGATCCTCGCCGGGTGCGAGTACGAATGCGACATCCTGCAACTGCGTACGCCGGAGCAGGCCGGCCTCGACGCACTGGCCGAGATGGGCAGCCGCGCCCGGCCCGTGCCGGTGGTGATCTGGCAGGGCACCGCCGACATCGTCGTCCCGCCGTCGACGGCGTACCGGATCGCCGGGCAGTGGACCACCGTGGGCCACGTCGACACCGTCGCCGACACCGTCGAGTACGCCCAGGCCCCCGGCGGGCGCACGTACACGCATCTGACCTACCGCACCGCGACGGGGCAGCCCCTCGTCGAGCAGTACATGATCGACGGAGCCGGGCACGCGTACCCGGGCGGGTGCTCGTGCAGCCTCTACGGCGACCCGGCCGGCCCCGACGCCACCGGGATCAGCTGGGACTTCTTCCTGGCCCACCCCAAGCCCTGAACATCCGCACAGGATCACGGTTCCCGGTCGAATCATCGCCCAAGATTCGACCGGGAACCGTGATCCAGCGCCCAACGGGAAGCGCCCAGGGGAGGTGCCGAGCTCAGGCGGGCAACGGTTTGCGCAGTCCCGGGCTCACCAACGCCACGACGGTGATCGTCAGTACGCAGATCACGGCGGCGGCGACGCGGGCAGCCACCGGGACGTCCGGCACGAAGAACGCGGGAACCGCCGACAGCGCCGACAGCACCCGGGTGACGACGACGGTGACCGTGGCGACCCGGCTCCCGCGCCAGGCGTACACCGCCGACACGACCGTGATCAGGCCGAGGACGGCACTCGCGATCGCCACCGGCAGCGGCGGGAAGTCGGCGTCGCCGAACGGCAGGGCGAGGTCGGCCAGGCCGAGTAGCATCGCGAGCACCAGACCCGTACGCAGAGCAGGCATCAGAGGACTCCTTTCAGGCGGTGGGACCCAGGTCCCAGTCGTCGTTCGAGGTACGCAGGACTCGAGCCGCCGCGACGGCGAACCCGAGCGCGGTCAGACCCCATGCGCCGGCGTCGAGGAACGCGTTCGGGACGATCGCGGCGAAGACCAGATGCAGCGGCTGGGACACGATCACGCAGATCCCGGCCCACGCCGGAATCGCGCCGGACCGCCACAAGGCCGTGCCGAGCAGGATCGCGCCGAGGATGTGCCCGGCGACGAAGATCACCCCGGCCACCGCCGCCGCGCCGTGGGAACCGGCCGCGTCCAGGATGCGCAGTGCTGCTGTCCGGTCGGCGTCGGCCGCCGCTGTGCGTACCAGAATGTCGTTGTTGACGATGGGAAGCACCAGATAGGCCGGCACAAGCAGAGTGAGCCCGGCGAGCGTCAGCCGAGGTGCTCGGCGGTGCGCGAGCCGGCCCGCGGCAAGCGCCGACGGCACGAGCGTGAGCGTCGCGAGCAGACCGAGCCAGACGACCGCGTCCATCCGCCCGAGCGCGGACGCCGCGTGATCGAGCAGGCCGGAGCCCTCGTCGGTGGTGTGATAGGGCAGGATGCCGCGCAGGATCGCGACCGACAACGGCCCGAGCGGCAGCAGGACCGCTGCTGCGACGCGCCGCACGGTACGCGTGTCGGCCCGGGTGGCGGCCGGTGAGCGGGTGAGTGTCGTAGTCATGGCTTCCACGCTGCGACCGCCCGGCCCCCGAAAGCCCGGGGCCGCACGCCGGACGCGGCGGGAAGATGCCCGGTGCGTCTAGGGGCTCGCCCCCAGCCCTGCGGGCCCCTCAGGCCGCACCATGGAACCGTGACCCGAACGCGACCGCTCGCCTGGCTGCTCCTCGCACTGGCCGCCCTGCTGGCGATCGTCGCCGCGGCCGGTGCCGTAGCCCTGCGCCTGTCCGCGGCCGACATCGTGGACAGCTACCTGCTGACGAACTCGGCGATGGGCGTCGGCTTCGCGACCTGCGGCGCGATCCTGGCGGTGCAGCGCGGCCGCAACCCGATCGGCTGGCTGCTGCTGGCCGCCGGGATCGCGCATCTGCTGACCGCGGCCAGCGGGACCCTCGGCGGCTACGGGCACACTCACGGCTGGCCCGAGCCGCTGCTGCGCATCCTGGCCAGCCTGTTCGTGTCCGGCTGGCCGTGGGGCATCTGCCTGCTGCTGCCGCTGTCGTTGCAGCTGTTCCCGGACGGCCACCCGGTGTCACCCCGGTGGCGCTGGCTCGTGGTGGTGACGATCGTCGCCGGCGTCGGCTTCGTGGCCGCCATGTCGCTCGACCCCGCGCCGGTCGAGTTCGGACCCGGCCTGGCGATCCGGACCTACCTCGGGGTTCTGTTCTTCGACCGGCTCGGCCCGCTGTGGGCGACCGCCAACACCGCGCCGCTACTCGGCCTGCTCGGTGCGATCGCCGGGCTGGTCGTGCGCTACCGGCGCGGCGACGAGCGGCTGCGCCGCCAGCTGCTCTGGCTCGTCCTGGCGCTCATCGTCGCGGTCGCGGTCAACCTGCCACGCTGGATCGTCGGCGACGGCCCGATCCTGCTGCTGCTCGCCGTACCGCTCGTGCCGATCGCCATCACCATCGCGATCCTGCGCTACCAGCTGCTCGACATCCGGCTCGTCGTCTCCCGCACGCTGCTCTATCTGCTGCTCACGCTGGGCGTCGTGGTCGCGTACCTGGGCCTGGTGGCGCTGTTCGACGCCCTCCTGCGCGGCGTGGGGGCGCCACTCGCGGCCACCTTGCTCATCGCGATCCTCTTCAATCCAGTGCGGGTACGCCTTCAGCGGGCGGTCGATCACCTCCTCTACGGGTCGCGGTCGGACCCGGTCGCAGCGGTCACCGCGGTCGGGGCCCGGCTGGCCGCCGACGACCTCGGGGGAGTGCTCACCGGTATCCGCGAGACGCTGCGGCTGCCGTTCACGGCGGTGCGCTCCCGATCGGTGGAGGTCGCCGCCGCCGGTACGCCACCGGACCACCTGGAGACCGTCGAACTGTCCTACCGCGGGGAGCGCGTCGGCGACCTGCTCGTCGGCGTACGCGCCGGGGAGCGCACTCTCGGCGAAGCCGACCGGGCGGTGTTGAACCTGCTCGCCGCGCCCCTGGCCGCCGCGTTGTCCGCGACCGCGCTGGCGGAGGAGGTCCAGGCCAGCCGCGAACGCATCGTGACCGCGCGGGAGGAGGAACGCCGCCGCCTGCACCGGGACCTGCACGACGGGCTGGGTCCGACGCTGACCGGAGCCGGCTACAAGGCCGACGCGGCGCTCAACCTGTCCACCTCGGACCCCGACCGGACCCGGCTGCTGTTGAGCGAGCTGCGCACCGACATCGGAACCGCGATCGACGACGTCCGGCGGCTCGTCTACGGGCTGCGACCGCCGGCCCTCGACGAGGTCGGCCTGATCGGAGCCCTCCGA
The DNA here is from genome assembly GCA_013361475.1 of Hamadaea sp. Lineage (GTDB taxonomy): Bacteria > Actinomycetota > Actinomycetes > Mycobacteriales > Micromonosporaceae > Hamadaea. The sequence continues at coordinate 13,984 of JABFYB010000114.1, read as the reverse complement.
CGGCACTGCGAGCGACTGCCGCTGGAGGTCACCTTCGACGCCCCGCCGCAGCTCGCCGCACTGCCCGCCGCGATCGAGGTCGCCGCCTACCGGATCGTCACCGAGGCGCTGACCAACGTGACCCGGCACGCCGCCGCGACCAAGGTCACCGTCACCATCACCGTCGGCAGCGCGGTCGAACTGTCCGTCCTCGACGACGGCCGCACCGGCGAGCCCTGGCGGCCCGGTGTCGGCCTCACCTCCATCCGCGAGCGCGCCGCCGAACTCGGTGGGCTGTGCACGGCCGGTCCAGGCCCCGACGGCGGACGCGTCGTGGCAGTGTTGCCCCTGGAAGGAGCCGCATGATCAGGATCGTGGTGGCCGACGACCATCCCGTCGTCCGTGACGGGCTGCGCGCCCTGTTCACCTCGCTGCCCGGCACGGAGCTGGTCGGCGAGGCCACCGACGGCCGGGAGGCGATCCGGGCCGCCGTCGTCCAGCGGCCGGACGTGCTGGTCATGGATCTGCGGATGCCGGACGTCGACGGCATCGCCGCCACGGCCGAGATCCGCCGGGTCGCCCCCGACGTGGCGGTCCTGGTCCTGACGATGTTCGACGACGACGAGTCCGTGTACGCCGCCATGCGGGCCGGAGCCCGCGGCTACCTCGTCAAGGGCGCCGCCCAGGAGCAGATCTCGCAGGCGATCGCGACCGTGGCGGCCGGTGGGGCGATCTTCAGCCCCGGGGTGGCCCGGCGAGTCCTGGACTACTTCACCGGCCCGGCGCCCACCGCCGCCGGGGTGCCGTTCCCCGAGCTGACCGCCCGCGAGCGGGACGTCCTGGACCTCATCGCGGCCGGGCTGCCCAACGCCGCGATCGCGAGCCGGCTGGGGCTGGCCCCGAAGACGGTCGGCAACCACATCTCGGCGATCTTCGCCAAACTGCAGGTCGCCACCCGGGCCGAGGCCATCGTCCGGGCCCGGGAGGCCGGGCTCGGCCGGACCACCCCCTGAGCCCACTTGACCCGTGACGCCCACCTGACCCGTGACGCCCACCTGATCAGTTTCGGAGAAGCCGCCGCCGCCCGCCCCTCCCTAGCATTACGGTCGACAGGAGCAAGATTCACAGGGAGGAAAGCCGACGATGGCCACTGCGAAGAAGGCGACCAAGGCCGACAAGTCCTACGACGGGTTCAGCGCCGAGGAACGCGCGGCGATGAAGGAACACGCCAAGGAGATGAAGGCGGCCAAGGCCGGGGCCGACGCGGAGGCCGAGGTTCTGGCGAAGATCGCCGAAATGGACGGCTCCGACCGGGAGATGGCCGAGAAGATCCACGCGATCGTCAAGAAGCACGCCCCCGAGCTGACCCCGCAGACCTGGTACGGGCAACCCGCCTACAAGAAGGACGGCAAGGTGGTCTGCTTCTTCCAGGCCAAGGCGAAGTTCAAGACCAGGTACGCGACCTTCGGCTTCCAGGAGGCCGCCCAGCTCGACGAGGGCGGGATGTGGGCGACCTCCTTCGCGTTGACCAAGCTCGGCGCCGCCGAGGAGAAGCGGATCGCCGAGCTGGTCAAGCAGGCGGCCGGCTAACGTGCGACGCCGTTGGCCGGCGGGAAGTCGTCGCGGCCCACATGCGACGGGCCGGCGAGCTTCTCGTTCGGCAGCCGGCGGGCGGTGCTGTACCCGGTGACGACGTCGGACCAGATCCGGAACGGCGTCGAGGCGGTGATCGGCGTCTTCATCCTCGGATCGATCACCGGGTAGGAGCCGGCCGCGTTGCCGGTCCAGATGGCCACGGTGAACTGCTTGGTGAAGCCGACGAGCCAGGCGTTCGAGCTGTCGGGGGTGAGGATCCGCTTGCCGGCGGCGTCCAGCTTCGCGCCGTCCCAGACCCCGCCCACCGTGGCGATCTCCCGTCCACCCACCGCCGCACCCCAGTTCCGGTCGGCCGCCGTACGCGTCATCGCGTAGGTGACGTCGTCGGCGACCGCCCGGCGGATGACCTGCTGGGGGGTGAGTTTCGGGCCGACGCCGGCCACGACCACGTACTTGCCGGTCGTCGGGTCCCGGCGCTCGACCTTCGCCACGAAGTGCGGCTTGTTGTAGATGCCTCCGTTGGCGATCGTCGCGACGCCGGCCGCGTTGTCCAGCACCGTGACCGGGTACTGGCCGTAGCCGACCTGCCGGTCGAACGGACTCCGGGCGGGAGTGTCCTGCACGCCGCCGCCGGCCAGCCGCTCCAGGCCCTCGTCGTTCCACATGCACCTGATCCCCGCCAGATTCGCCGTCTTGACGACGGAGCCGGGGCCGAGCTGCCGGGCGATCCAGTAGAACGGCACGTTGTAGGACTTCACGAAACTCTGCTCGAGCGTGCAATTGTCCTTGCAGGTGGTGTTGACGGCACCACCGTTGCCGATCTTGAACCCGTCGTCGGTCGTGAAGGGCAGCGCCTTCCACCGCGACTGCAGCGAAGCGCCCGCCTCCAGCGCGGCGGCCAGCGTGTACACCCTCATGGTCCCGCCCGGCGGGTGCCCGCCGATCAAGGAGTTGGCCGTGTTGACACCGGCCAGGTCCAGCTCCATGGCGTCGAGGCCGCCGTAGTAGGCGAGCACGGCGCCGCTCGTGTGATCGAGCACCACGCCGGCCGCCTCGAGATCCTGCTGGACCTTGCCGCTCGCGTCACGGACGACCGTGCGCCCGTAGAGTTCGGAGCCCTTCAGATCCGGCCGCGCCGCCTGCTCCAACGCCAGCTGCGCCCGCGGATCGATCGTCGTGATGACCCGATAGCCCCCGGTCTTGAGATCCCTCGGCTCGATGCCCTGCGCCTTAAGTTCGGCGTACACGTAGTTGACGACGTTGCCGGTCGCGCGGCCGGCGCCCTCGCCGGGCTTGACCCGCAGGCCCCATTCCGCAGTGGGCGTCACCGTCGCGGCCGCCCGAACCTGGGGGAACTCCAGTGTGGACCGTTCAGCCGCGGGGAGCCAGTCGGGAACCATCGTGTCCAGCACGTACGCCCACCGGTCCTTGGCCTCCGCCGGATGCGCCTCCGGGTCGAACGGGCTCGGCCCGCCACCGGCGTCATAAGGCTGGTGAAGCACCGACCCGAGCACGGCGGCCTCGGCCACCGTCAGATCCTTGGCGGACTTGCCGAAGTACGCCTGAGCGGCCGTCTCGACACCGACCGCGCCACGGCCGAACTCGGCGCCGTTCAGGTAGAACCCCATGATGGAGAGCCGGTCGTACTTGTCCTCCAGCTTCCGGGCCAGCACCGCCTCCCGAGCCGAACTCAGCCGCTCGCCGACAGCCTGCCGCACATACAGGTGAGTCAGGTGCGAGCCGCGGAACGAGTCGTGGAAGAAGTCCTTGTCCTCGCCGGCGATCAGAGCGTTGCGTACCTTGTCCGGCATGACGCCCATCGGGACGTCGATGCGGTTCACCGTGCCCAGCTGCGCGAGTTGCGTCTGGCCGTCGGCGGCCATGATCGCGGTCGCCTGGGTCGCCGCGACGTTCTCCGGGATCAGCTCCGCCACACTGTCCACGTAGTACGTGACGCCGATCAGCCCGGCGCCGGCTACGACGACCAGCGTCGCGACCGCCGCCGCCAGCACCTTGAACCGTCTGTTCCGTCTGCCGGTGACCTTGCCTGAGTGCTGGCCCGCCTCGGTGCCCGGCTGTTCGTTCGAGGTCATCTCGACATCCCGTTTCGTCGTGACAGTACGTGCGCCGAGATGCCAGACGCGCGGACCGGCGTCGATGGTTGCCGGTCCGCGCGTTGTTTCTGCCGACGCCGGTCTCACCCGGCGGCTCTACCTCTGTAGTGAGATCAGCCCTGCTGCTGCGCCGCCCACTCCGCCACGCGCCGGGCGCTCTCTTCCGGGGAGAGATCCTCGACCCGCGTCATGATCGTCCAGCGGACGCCGAACGGGTCGCGGATCGAGGCGTACCGGTCGCCCGAGACGAAGGTCATGAGCGGCTCGCGTACCGTCGCGCCCGCGGCCTCGGCCCGCGCGACGAGCGCGTCGGCGTCGGCGCAGTAGAGCCCCATCGAGTAGCAGTCGTCGTCGCCCTCCGGGGCGGCGACCAGGTGGTACGCCGGGCTGGGCTCGCCCAGCTGGAGGTGGCCGTGGCCGAAGTCGAGGTCGGCGTGCACGACGACGCCGCCCATCTCCGTCACGTCGGCGATCTTCGCGCCGAAGACCTCCTCGTAGAAGGCTATGGCCTTGCCCGCGTCCGGAACTGCCAGGAACGGCGTGAGGCTGGTGTGACCGTTGGGAATTCCGTTGGTGGTGTGCTTTCCGTTCATGTGTTCGACGGTAAGCCTGGGCGTTGGCACCCGGCTTGGAGATTCGTGCCAGCCTTGCCGAGGGGCGCTGCGCCCGCGCGCTGCCGCGCCGAGCTGCTTGAGTAGGCTCGTCGGGTGAGTGGCAAGGACCGCGGCATCCTCTACCCGGCGCGCCTGCCGGAGTTCCGGCGGATGCCCGCGCCGGAGGCCGTCGCCGAGCTCGTCCGCTGGTTCTGGATCCCCGAATGGGACATCGCGCCCGGCCGGTCGTCGCGGCAGCACCTGGTGTCGTTCCCGGCGAGCAACCTGGTGGTGGAGCCGGGTGAAGTCGTGTTCTCCGGGCCGACGACGCGGGTGTCCCACCGGGACCTGACCGGCCGCGGCTGGGCGGTCGGCGCGCTGTTGCGCCCGGCGGCGATGCCCACGTTCACGGAGACGCCTGGCGACCTCCGCGACACCGTACGCCCCTTCGACGCCCCCGACCTGCGGGAAGCCGTCGCCGACGCGATGACCGTCGCCGATCGCGACGAGCGGCACGCCGCCGCGGTCGAGGCGTTCGCGACCTGGCTGGACAAGCACGCGCTCCCCGTCACCGAGCAGGGTCGGCAGGCCAACGAGCTGGCGGAGCTGCTCGACGGCGACGCCGAGGTGCGTACGCTCGACGACGCCGCGACGCGCATGCACGTCGCTCCGCGTACGCTGCACCGCCTGGCGACTCGGTATGTCGGCCTGAGCCCGGCCGAGATGATCCGCCGCCGTCGCCTGCAGGAGGCCGCCGAACGGGTCCGGACCGAACCGGGCGTGAACCTGGCCGAGATCGCCACCGAACTCGGCTACGCCGACCACGGGCACCTGACCCGCGAATTCCGGGAGCAGCTGGGGTTCACCCCGAGCGGCTACCGCGCCGAGACCGGCGCGACCTGATCCCGGCACCGGCCGTCAAACGACCAGCCGGTGGTGGTAGTTCCAGTCCGGGCCGCCGTAGCCGTGCGGCGTCTCGTTGTCCGGGCGACCCTCGGGACCGAAATCGTGGTCGGCCACCGACACGTGGTTGTGCTCCGACGCGAAGTCCGGTTCCAGCGCCAGATCCAGCAGATCTTCGGCGTCCGGCCGATCGGGTTCGCCGAGCCGACGGTCGATCATGATCAGCACCCCCGCGTTCATTCTCCCTCGCCGGGTGGCCTCGCGCAGGGGGAAGCGCCCGATCGCGGGCTCGACCCGGCCATGCCATGATCGACCTCATGACGGACAAGACGACAGTCGCAGTGCTGGGCACCGGGATCATGGGCGCGGCGATGGCCCGCAATCTCGTACGCGCCGGCCACGCCGTCCGGGCCTGGAACCGGAGCCGGGACAAGGCCGAGCCGCTGGCGGCCGACGGCGTACTGGTCGCCGAGTCGCCCGCCGAAGCGGTGCAGGACGCCGACGTCGTGCTCACCATGCTCTTCGACGACTCCGCCGTGCTGGCGGTGATGCGCCAAGCAGCCCCCGCGCTGCGGCCCGGGACCGTGTGGGTCCAGTCGACCACCGTGGCCGTCGACGCCGTCGCCGAGCTGGCCGAGTTCGCGACCGAGCACGGGCTCGTGTTCTACGACGCCCCGGTGCTCGGTACGCGTCAGCCCGCCGAAGCGGGCAAGCTGCTGGTCCTCGCGGCCGGACCGGCCGGCGCCCGGGACGTCGTCACACCGGTGTTCGACGCGGTCGGCGTGCGGACGATGTGGACCGGCGAGGACGGCGCGACCGGCGCGTCGACCCGGCTGAAACTCGTGGTGAACAGCTGGGTCCTGGCCGCCACCAACGCCGTCGGCGAGGTGCTGGCCCTGGCCGGGGCGCTGGGCGTGGACCCCGACGGCTTCTTCGAGGCGATCGGCGGCGGGCCGCTCGACATGGGGTACGCCCACGTGAAGGCCGACCTCATCCGCAACGACCGGCTTACTCCCGCCTCGTTCGCGGTCGCCACGGCGGCGAAGGACGCCGGGCTCATCGTGCTGGCCGCCGAGCAGAACGGCGTACGCCTCGACGTGGCGGCCGCGAGCGCGGAACGCCTGCGACGGGCCGCCGACGCCGGGCATGCCGACGACGACATGGCGGCGGCCTACTTCGCCAGCTTCGACTGAAACTCCTGAGGCGGCGACGCTCGTGCGCTGCCCGGCTGGGCGCTGCCCGGCTGGGCGCTGCCCGGCTGGGCGCTGGATCAGGGTTCCCGGTCGAATCTTGCTCCATGATTCGACCGAGAACCCTGATCCAGCCGGGTTAAGTCGACGATCCGTCGGCGTGATCAGGGCAGGTCAGCCGGTCAGGGGGACGGATGGTCAGCCGGACGGTCTTCGAGAGCGGCGGCGAACCGGGCTGCGACCGCGGCCACCGCCGCCCGCAGTTCCGGCCCGCCCACGACGTGGAACGCGAACGGCACGGCGGCCAGCCACTCCTGCGCGTACATTGCGGGATTGTTCGTCGTGCCGACCACTCGGCAGCCGTCGCCCCACGGTTCCAGCCGTCCCATCGTCGGCCGGATCCAGGGCGCGACCTCGGCGAGGGGTGCGTCGAACACCACTTCGGTCACCATCGGCCAGCCCGAGCCGAGGTTCTCCTCCAGCGCCCGCACCGGATCCAGGCCCTCCGGTGGATCGAACTCGTGGCCGGTCGGCTCGACCGCCCTTATGCGATCCACGCGATAGGTGCGTACGGCGTCGGCGCGCAGCGAATGGCACAGCAGGTACCAGCGTCCATATCGGACGACGACCGCCCACGGGTCGACGTCGCCCTGCCATGCGCCGCTCTCGCCCCGGGGACTGTGGTAGGTCAGCCGAACCCGTCGCCGTTCCGCGACGGCGGCGATCAGGACGCTGGTGGTGGCCGGGTCCGGGCGGGAGGCGTGCCGGTCGGGGGTGGCCGCGATGTTCTCCCGGAGCGCCGCCGCCTCGCGGCCGATCCTCTCCGGCAGTGCCCGGATGACCTTGACGAGGGCCGATCCGACGGTGTTCTCGGCGTCGGTCGCGGCGGGCTGGCCGTCGAGCACCGCCATGACCAATGCCAGCGCTTCCTCTTGTGAGAAGACGATCGGCGGGAGGCGTACGCCGCGGCCGAGCCGGTAGCCGCCGTGCGGACCGCGCACCGACTCCACCGGTACGCCCGCCTCCCGCAGGATCTCGACATAGCGGCGGGCGGCCCGCTCGGTCACCCCGAGGCGCTCGCCCAGCTCGTCGGCGGTGACGCCGGGCCGGCTCTGCAGGATCTCCAGCGCGCGCAGCGCGCGGGCGGTCGGACTCGGATCGGACGGCACCCGGCCAGCCTAAACCGGCCGAAATATGAACCGGAAGTAGAACGTCCGGAATAGGGTTTACGGTGACCGGGTAAGCCACCCAGTTGTCTGGCAGAAAGCGACTTCGACATGGACATCCTGCTCATCGGCGGCCTCTGGCTCACTGGCTCGGCTTGGGACGAGGTGGTGCCCGCGCTGCAGGCGCTCGGCCATAAGCCGGTCGCCGTCACCCTGCCCGGCCAGGGCGCCGAACCCGTCGACGCCACGCTCGACGACCAGCTCGCGACGGTGGTCGCGGCCGTCGACGGGGCTGCCGGGAATCCGCTGGTGGTGGGTCACTCGGCCGCGTCCACGCTGGCCTGGCTCGCCGCCGACGCCCGTCCCGAGCGGGTCGCCAAGGTGGCCCTGATCGGCGGGTTCCCGTCCGCCGACGGCGAGCAGTACGCGGCCTTCTTCGAGGTCGCCGACGGAGTCATGCGGTTCCCCGGCTGGGGGCCGTTCGAGGGCGCGGACTCGGCCGACCTCGACGAGGCGACCCGGGACCGGCTCGCCGCCGGCGCCGTCCCGGTGCCTGAAGGCGTCGCCCACGCCGTCGTACGCCTCACCGACGAGCGTCGCTACGACGTCCCGGTGACGGTCGTGTGCCCGGAGTTCAGCCCGGCTCAGGCCCGCGAGTGGGTCGACGGCGGCGACGTCCCCGAGCTGGCCAAGGCCAAGCACGTCGAGTACGTCGACATCGACTCCGGGCACTGGCCGATGTTCAGCAAGCCCGTCGACCTCGCCCGCGTCCTGGCCCGCATCGCGGAGCGGCCCATCACCGCGGAGCGGCCCATCACCGCGGAGCGGCCCATCACCGCGTGAGTGGACCGCCACCCGCGTGAGTGGACCGCCACCCGCGTGAGTGGACCGCCACCCGCGTGAGTGGACCGCCCCGCGGAGGCAGGCCACGGAGGCGGTGTGGCCGCTTCACAGCTGGGCGGGCAGCCCGAACCACGGCAGCGTACGGTCGTCGAACCGGGTCAGCGAGCGGATCCGGTCGCCGCTGAGCGTCACCGCCATCAGGCCGAAGGCGGTCTGCGTACCGTCGGGTGACGGCTTGTAGATCCCGAACGCCGGCGAGCCGTTGGCCCGGGTCGCCACCAGCGTGTAGCGGCGTCCCGAGCTGAAGACGGTCTCGCAGAAGCGCGTGGCGGCGGCGATGCCGAGGTACTCGAACGGCACCGGCGGCATCGCGATGAACACGTCGTCGGTGAGCAGCGCGACCAGCGCCTCGACGTCGGCCGACTCGTACGCGCTGACGAACTTGGCGACGATCGCGTCCTCGGCGGCCGAGGCGACGGGCGGGGCGGGCACACGGTCGGCGACCTCCGGGAGCCGAGCGTGCAGCCCCGCCCGCGCCCGCCGCAGCGCGCTGGTCACCGACTCGACCGTCGAGTCGAGCATCTCGGCGACCTCGGTCGCGTGGAAGCCGAGCACGTCCCGCAACACGAGGACCGCCAGCTGGCGGGGCGGCAGGATCTGCAATGCGGTGACGAAGGCCAGCGAGATCGACTCGGTCTGCTCATACCGCGCCTCCGGCCCGACCGGTACGCCCGACGCCCCGGCCAGCAGCGCGTCCGGATACGGCTCCAGCCACGGCACCTCACCGAGCCGGGTCGGCTCCGGTGGCTCCAGGCCTGGCCACCCCCACTCCTTGGCCGGTCGGCGACGGGCCGAGCGCAGCGTGTTGAGGCACCGGTTCGTCGCGATCCGGTAGAGCCAGGTCCGGATCGACGACCGCTCCCCGAACCCGGCCAGCCCCTGCCAGGCGGCCAGCATCGTGTCCTGCAGCGCGTCCTCGGCGTCCTGGACCGAGCCCAGCATCCGGTAGCAGTGCACGTGCAGTTCCCGCCGATGCGGCTCGGTCAGCGCCCGGAACGCGTCGCCGTCGCCGGCCCGTGCCCGGGAGATCAGATCCGTCGTCCCCACTGTCCAGTCCTTCCGCTGTGCTACTCCCATCCTGACGGCACCCCTAACGGCTCACGCGCACGGTCTCCGACGGACTGGCCGCCGCCGGGGCGGTGACCTGGGCAGCCGGAACCATCCGGCGACCGGGCGTACCAGCGCCGGCGAGGATCGCTCCCACCGCGAGCACGGCGCAGCCGACCATCGCCGGGGCGAAGCCGTCGACGAACACGCGGGCCGAGGCGTACCCGCCGGACGCGGCGAACACGGCGACGACAGCCGCCACTCCGAAGGCCCCGCCGAGCTGCCGCAACGCGCTGTACGCCCCGGACGCCTTCCCGAGGTCCGGGGGAGTGACCGCCCCCAGCACCGCGCTCTGGGTCGCCGGGATCGCCGCCGCGACGCCGATGCCGGAAAGGATCAGCGGCGCCACCATCCGCCAGTACGCGACGTCGGGCGCGGCCAGGACGGCGATCCACACCATGGACGCCCCATGCAGCACCATGCCGCCGACGATGAACGGGCGCTCGCCGTACTTGTGGATCAGGGAGCCGACCGCCCGCGGCACGAGGACCGTCATCGCACCCCACGGCATCAGTCGCAGCCCGGCCTCGAACGGTCCCGCCGACTGCCCGACCTGGAAGAACTGGGCCATGAAGAAGACCGAGCCGAAGGTCGACGCCCACAGGAAGAAGATCGCCGCGTTGCCCGCCGTGAAGGCGCGTACGCCGAACAGCCGCAGCGGCAGCATCGGCTGCTCGGTCCGGCTCTCCACCAGAAGGAACGCCACCGTCAGAACGACTCCGGCGCCCAACGCCAGCACCGTCTCCGGGGCCGTCCAGCCGGCCGTGTTGGCCCGCACGAGTCCCCAGACCAATCCCAGCGCAGCCCCGGCGGACAGCAGCAGACCCGGCAGATCCAGGCGTACCCGCGGGCCACGGCTCGGCGCGACCCGGGTCAGCACCAGCGGGACCAGGACGGCGACCAGCGGCACGTTGAGCCAGAAGATCCACCGCCACGACGTGCCGTCGGCGATCGCGCCGCCGAGCAGCGGCCCGGCCGGGACGGACACGCCCACGACCGCCGAGAACATGCCCAGCGCCCGCGCCCGGGTCGACGCCGACACGACGCCGCCCAGCAGCGTCAACGCCAGCGGCATGACCGCCGCCGCCCCGGCGCCCTGCACCGCCCGCCCGGCGATGAGCCAGCCCGCGTCCGGCGCGAGCGCACAACCCGCCGAAGCCAGCGCGAAGACGCCCAGCCCGGCGACGAACACCCGCCGCCGCCCGAACCGGTCGCCGAGGGCCGCCGCCGTCAGCAACAACACGGCGAAGCTCAGCGTGTACGCGTTCACCGTCCACTCGAGCTCCTCGGCGGACGCGCCCAAATCGAGGCGAAGAGTGGTCAGTGCGGTCGCCACGACAGTCGTGTCGAGCCCGACGAGCAGCGCGGCGATCGCCGTAAGCCCCAGCACCCAGCGCTGCGAAGCAGTCAGTCTTTCGTGAGTCATGGCAGTGCTGACACCGCCGCGCCGCCGAACTGGGCGGTCCCGCCGGAATGAGACGGCCGTCACGGTCGCGCTCTCATTTTGCGGGCTCGAACTAGGGTACGCGTGTGCGAACGGTCAAGGTCGACACCCCCAGCGGCCAGACATGGGGCGTACGCGTGGTGTGGCAGCCACGGTGGAGCGCACTGGTGCGGCGATTCGGGGCGTGGCGCCGCAAACGCAAGGGCGAGGCGAGCTCCGGCAACGACCTGAGCGGCTGCGGTGACCTCGCCGGCTGCGGCTCCGGCGACGGTGATCTGGCCGCGATCGTGCTCGGCATCGTGCTCTTCATCCTCGGTGTGCTGGTGTTCTGGTTCATCCTGCTGCCGTTGCTGCTGCTCATCGTGGACATCCTCGTCGTCGTTCTGCTGCTGCTGATCGCGATCCCGGCCCGGGTGCTGTTCCGGCGGCCGTGGACGGTCGAGGCGGCGTACGACGACGGGCAGACCGAGCAGATCTTCTCCACCGACGTCGTCGGCTGGCGGCGGGCGCTGGAGACCCGCGACGACATCGCCGCGAAGCTTCGCCAGGGCTACCCGGCGCCGATCGTGGGCACGCTGCGGACTCGCCTCAGCGGCCCGCCGGCCCAGTCATGACCCGGCGGCTGGGCAGCGCGATGCTGCCGTTCGCACTCGTGTTCTTCAGCGTCGGCGTCTCGACCGCGCTGGTCTACCCGTTCCTCGCGTTGTTCCTGGACTCGGCGGTGCACGCCAGCCCGATCCAGATCACCGTCTTCCTCGTCGTCGGGCCGTTGGCCAGTGTCATCGTGGCCAGCGGCCTGGGCCGGCTGTCCGACCGGCGGGCGATCCGGCGCGCGCTGATGCTGCTCGCCGCGCTCGGCGGCCTCGTCAGCGCCGGGCTGACCGCCGTCCTACGCGACTACTGGCTGCTGCTCGCCGTCAACGTGACCGGCTGGGCGCTGGCCGGGGCATTGTTCCCGCAGACCCTCGCGTACGCCCGCCAGGTGCTCGACCGCGATCGGCCCGACCGCGCCGCGCTAGGCATGAGCGCACTGCGAACCGTCTTCTCCGTCGCCTGGGTGATCGGGCCGTCATTGGCGGCGTTCGTCCTGAAGGCAGGCGGCTTCACCTGGCTCTACGCCCTGTCAGCGGCCATGTACGCCGTCGCCGGGCTGCTCGTGCTGGCCCGGTTCGACAAGGACGAAGCCCGGCCGCCCGTCGAGCACGAGGCGGCCGACGGCTCAGCAGTCGAGCAGCCGGACGCGACCGGGCCGCTGGAAGTGTCCTGGTGGACGCTGATGGCGACGGCCGCCGGATTCACCCTGCTGCAGGCCCCGCTGACGCTGATCTCCCAGGTGCTGCCCATCTACATCGGACGGTATCTGGACGGCGACGTCAGTGACACCGGCGTGATCCTCGGCGTGTGCGCCTTCCTGGAGATCCCGTTCATGCTGACGCTCGGCGCGATCACCACCCGGATCAGCGTACGCACAGTGGTCCTCGCGGGCAGCTGCTGCGGAGTCGCGTACTTCGCCGTCGCGTCGGCCGCCACCGCCGTGTGGCAACTCGTGGCAGCACAGATCCTCAACGCGCTGTTCATCTCGGCCGTGGCCGGCGTCGGCATCTCCTACATGCAGAACATGCTGCCGCGCCACCCCGGACGGGCCACCGCGCTGTTCACGAACTCGTTCCCGATCGGGGCCATGCTCGCCGGTCCGCTCTTCGGCCTGGCCCAGCACTTCGGCTACCGCACCGCCTGGCCGATCGCCACCGGGGTGTGCGCCGTCGGCCTGGTGCTGCTGTGGACGACCCGCCCCACGCATACCACCCGGCCGCTCGCCACCCAGCCGGGCTGAGCCCGTAGCGTTGCGGCATGTCACCGCAGGCTCCCGCCGAGGCCGCGATCGTCGCCGTGATCGGCGTCGGCGGCACCATCGCCATGGTCCCGACCAGCGACGGCGGTGTCAGCCCGCAACTCACCGCCGCCGACCTCGTCCAGGCCGTCCCCGGGCTGGCTGAGCACGGCGACCGCCTGCGCGTGGTCGACTTCCGGCGAATGCCGGGCGCGTGGCTGAGCTTCGCCGACCTCGACGACCTGCGGACCGCCGTGGACCAGGCGATAGCCGGAGGCGCCGCCGGGGTCGTGGTCACGACCGGCACCGACAGCATCGAGGAGATGGCCTACTACCTCGATCTGCGCCACACCCGGCCCGAGCCGCTCGTGGTCACCGGCGCCATGCGGAATCCGGCCACCGCTGGAGCCGACGGCCCGGCCAACTTGCTGGCCGCGGTCGCCACCGCCACCGACCCGGCCGCGCGGGACCGCGGCGTACTCGTGGTGCTCAACGACGAGATCCATCTCGCCGCGCGCGTCCAGAAAAGCCACACCACCTCGCCAGCCGCGTTCACGTCGCCCAACGCGGGACCGGCGGGTCGTCTGGTGGAGGGTACGCCACGGTGGCTGACCGGTCCGGTAACCCGGCGCTCCGTGCCGGCGGCGTACCCGGGTGCGACGGCGCGCGCAGTCAGAGTCATGCTGCACACGGTCACCCTCGACGACGATCCGGTGTTCCTGGCCGACGCCGAATCCAGGATGGACGGGCTGGTCGTCGCGGGCATGGGAGTCGGGCACGTCCCGGCCGTCCTCGTGGAACCGCTGACGAAGGCGGCGGCGGCCATCCCGGTCGTGCTCGCCTCCCGGATCGGCCGTGGGCCGGTGCTGACCTCGTCCTACGGATTCCCGGGCTCCGAACGTGACCTGCTCGGCCGAGGGCTGATCCCGGCCGGGTTCCTGGACCCGCTCAAAGCCCGGGTGTTGCTGCGTACGCTGCTGGCCGCAGGCGCGACCGGCGAACAGATCCGCCAGGAGTTCGCCGACGACGTCAGCTAGCCCGGTCCAGCCGGGCGCGCACCTCGGCCGCGTCGACGTGCGCGCCGAACATCTCGGTCCCGGGCTGCAGGCGTACGCCGGCCGCGAGCGGACCGGCGATCACCGGGTCGAAGCCGAGCGA
>JABFYB010000399.1 GCA_013361475.1 Hamadaea sp. | reverse complement strand
GCTGCCGGCTCCGCCCGCCGCGCCAACTCCGCCCGCCGCGCCCGCATCCACGCCTGGGGCCGCTGCGCCGACTCCGCCCGCTGCGCCTAGCGCGCCCGCTTCGCTGACGTCGGCCGAAGCTGCGCCGCCCGCGCCGGAGACAACGCCCGTTCCACCGGTGCCGACCCGGGATCGGGCCGCCGACCAGGAGATCTCCATCCCGCGTCTGGAGCAGGACGAGCCGACCGAGCCCGCTCCGAAGCCCGAGACGCCGAAGGCCGAGCTGCCGAAGCCCGAGGTGCCGAAAGCTGAGCCGCCTAAGTCCGAGCCGCCCAAGCCAGGCACGCCGAGCGCCGAGGTGGCGAAGCCGGGCGAGGAGCCGACGGTCAAGATCGATCCGGACACACTCAAGCCGATCTGATCCGCGGCAGGTCACGGCAACCGGCAGCATCCCATGATCAAGTGCCCCCGGTCAGCTCTCGACGAGCCGTTTCGTTGATCATGTGCCGGTGGTATGCGCTAAACGGCTGAATTCCGCATACCACCGGCACATGATCTCTGATGCGGGCGGCGAATCGCAGACGCCGGGCACATGATCATGCCCGCCCAGTCGGCGAAGTCGATCAGGGCGACAGGGGAACGATCAGGGTCGCGCGGACACGACACGCCGGTCGATCATGACGGATAGTTCATGATCGCGCGGGAAGGACGAGGGTGGCGCGCTCGACCCCAGCCCGCGCCTCCAGAGTGGACGGCGGTGTGTGAGCGGAGAGCACGAGGGTGCACCCGGCGACGAGGGGAGCGACGAGCCAGTCGACCACGTCGGGGTAGTCGTCGACGCTCAGCAGGACGCGTGATCCGGCGGCCAGACCGAGCGCGGCGGCCCGCGAGGACGCGAATGAGACGAGTGAGTCGTGCGTGAATGCGCCGAGTGCAAGGTCTCCGTCGGCCGGGCGTGGCCCGCTGTAGTGGTCGCCGTGGACCCGGGCGGACGACACCCAGTCCTGTACGCCGGAAGCCAGGTCGCGTACGGGTAGTGCGAACGGGTGCAGCCCGACGGCGAAGACGTCCGGTGCGTCCGCGACGGCGGAGGAGGGGCCGACGAAGGCGACGTCCAGCGGCGGTTCAGCGGAGACCGAGAGGCCGGCTGTCCACACGCTCAGGTAGAGCGCCGCGGTCTGCCAGTGGGGCGGCAGGTCGATCGCGGCTTTCGCGCCGGGGCCGAGGCCGCAGCCGTCGACCAGCAGATTGGCGGTCTTGGACACCCAGTTGGCGAGGGTGGCCCCGGACAATTCCGTCCGTTCGCCGGTGGCATCGTCGTACCAGGTGAGCAACGGACGCGCCGGATCGGCGGAAACGGCTGCCAGGAAGGCGGAGGACACGGTCGACACATGGTCACGCTAACTCACGCGGTTGAGCAGGTGTCGCGTCGCGGACCCGCAAGCGTTGGCGTCCGGGCGTAAGGTAGAGACGACATCTGTGATGCGGCGCACAGCGATTGCCAGCACAGCGATTCCTCCGGCAATCACTGACGACGCCGCCGGCGAAGGAGTGACAGTGGCCCGCGTGCTCGTCGACGCCACCAGCGTTCCAGCCGACCGGGGCGGGGTTGGGCGCTATCTGGACGGTCTGCTCGGCGCCCTCGTCGACACCGAAGGCATCAGCGTCGTCGCCCAGCGCACCGACGTGGAGCGTTACCAGCGGATGTTGCCGCGCGCCGACGTCGTCGGCGCTCCGGCGGCGGTCGCCCACCGGCCGGCCCGGCTCGCCTGGGAGCAGACCGGTCTGCCGTTGCTGGCTCAACAGCTGGGCGCCGACGTGCTGCATTCGCCGTTCTACACCTGCCCGTTGCGCGCGACCTGCCCGGTCACGGTGACGGTGCACGATGCGACCTTCTTCACCGAGCCCGAGCATTACGACGCCGCCAAGCGGACCTTCTTCCGCAGCGCGATCAAGACGTCGTTGCGCCGGGCGGCTCGCGTCATCGTGCCGAGCAAGGCGACCCGCGACGAACTCATCCGGCTGCTGGACGCCGATCCCACCCGCATCGACGTGGCATACCACGGTGTCGATCCGGAGGCGTTCCACGCGCCGTCGGAGTCCGAGAAGGCCCGCGTACGCGCCCGGCTGGGGCTGGGTGTGGGCGACTATCTCGCTTTCCTCGGCGCGAAGGAGCCGCGGAAGAACGTCCCGAACCTGATCCGCGGCTGGGTGCAGGCGGTGAAGGAGCTGCCCAACCCGCCCGCGTTGGTGATCGCCGGCGGTTCCGGGCACGACGACGAGATCGATCGGGCGGTCGCCGAGGTGCCGGCCCACCTGCGGCTGCTGCGCCCCGGCTATCTCCGGTACGCCGACCTGCCCGGTTTCCTGGGCGGGGCGCTTCTGGCGGCATACCCGAGTCATGGTGAGGGGTTCGGTCTGCCGGTGCTGGAGGCGATGGCTTGCGGGACGCCGGTGCTGACCACGCCGCGGCTGTCGTTGCCCGAGGTCGGCGGCGACGCGGTGGCGTACACCGGTGAGGATCCGGATCGGATCGCCAAGGATCTGCTCGCGTTGCTGGAGGATGAGGCTCGCCGCGTTACCCTGGCGCAGGCCGGGCTCGCCCGGGCCAAGGAGTTCACCTGGGCGGCGAGCGCCGAGGCGCACCTGGCCGCTTGGGCCCGAGCTGCGAGATAGGGCAAAACCGCGTAAATTTGGGCCACGACGCGAATGCCGTCTCGCGCCGAGCGTTTTGTCGCGCCCTGGCAAGCGGCCCGGCGGACGTGCCGGTGAGGGAGTGGCCGTTTGGCGCTGCCCGCCGTGAGGTGAAGATTACTGCCCGGGAGGTAGCCGCATGGCGGATGGTCGGACCACGGAGAATGGCGCGATGTTGCATGCCGTCATCCCCGCTGGGGGCAGTGGAACCCGGTTGTGGCCGTTGTCGAGGGCCGCGAACCCCAAGTTCCTGCACCCGCTGACCGGGACGGCCGCCACGTTGCTGCAGGCGACCGTGTCCCGGCTCGCGCCGTTGTCGCCGCCCGCGGACACCCTGGTCGTGACGGGGGCCGCGCACGCCACGTCGGTCGCCCGTCAGCTCCCGGAGGTGCCCGAGGCCAACATCCTCGTGGAACCGTCGCCGCGCGACTCGTGCGCGGCGATCGGGCTGGCCGCCGCGGTCATCCAGCTCCGCGCGCCCGGTGCGGTGATGGGTTCTTTCGCCGCCGACCATCTCGTACGCGATGAGGCAGTCTTCGCCGATGTCGTGCGGCAGGCAGTGGCCGGGGCCGAGCAGGGTCTCCTGATGACGATCGGCATTCAGCCGACCCATCCCGAGACCGGCTACGGCTACCTGCACTGCGGTGAGGTCGTCTCGGGCCCGGTTCGCCGGGTCGTCGAGTTCAAGGAGAAGCCGTCGCTGGAGGTGGCCGAGGAGTACGTCGCCTCCGGCCGCTACTTCTGGAACGCGGGCATGTTCGTCTGGCGTACCGACGTGTTCCTGGCGGAGTTGAGCCGGCAGCAGCCACAGCTCCACGCGGGCCTGACGAAGATCGCCGCGGCCTGGGACACCGACGACCGGGAGCGGGCGCTCACCGAGATCTGGCCGGAGCTGCCGAAGATCTCGGTGGATTACGCGGTGATGGAGGGCGCGGCGGCGCAGGGCCTGGTCGGGACGGTGCCGGGTGACTTCGGCTGGCACGACGTCGGTGACTTCGACACCTTGTGCGAGATGTTGCCGGGCGACCGGGACGGCAACGTGGTCCTGGGGGAGCGCAGCGACGCCGACGACGACGTGGCGGTCAAGGAGGGCGTGATCCTGCACGACGTGGCCGACAGTCTGATCATCCCGACCACCGGCCGGATCGTCGCCGCGCTGGGCGTCCGCGACATGATCATCGTCGACACCCCGGACGCCGTCCTGGTCTGCCCGCGGGACCGGGCGCAGGACGTCAAGAAGCTGGTGGACTCCCTCAAGGAGCGCGGCTCCGAGGTGCTGTGACCAGGCGTTGAGCAGGCGCACGGGCGAGCGGTGTTCCCCCGAATCACCGTTCGCCCGTGTCCTTGCCGTCCCGACATCCTGCCGTAAGGGTTCCTGTCAGATCACCGTCTTTCAGCCGTGGCCGAAAGACCCTGGTCGAACGGGTGGGTAGAGTCGTCCTGCAACGCCCCCGTCCGGCTGGTGGAACATGCTGCGGATCCACTTCACCGGCGCCGATCTCGCGCGTACGCGGCTGGCCTCGGCGCCGGACCCGCTGTGGGAGCTCAGTCTGAGCATCCACGTGCTGCGGTCACGCCGTCCGGACATTACGCTCGGTGACTGGCGTCGGACGGTTGGTGACCGTCTGGTGATGGGTGGGCCCGTCCGGGCCGACGTCGACCTGCTGCTCGAACTGAACCCGCCGATCGGCTACTTCCCCGACTTCCTCACCCCCGCCGAGGGCCGGACCGGGTTCTCCGCCGGCGTGGACGCCGTGCTGCGTACGCCGCACCGGGTGGTCCGCCGAGACCTCGACCTGCTGGCCCGGCACGCCCGGCCGTCGCCGTCGGCGACCGAGCTGGTCCGGGCGGGCGGGATGAGCGGACTGCGCCGGTCGCTCGTGCGCTATCGGGAGGTCGCCCTCGACCCCATCTGGCCCCGCGTACGCACAGCGGTCGAATCCGACCTCGTCCAGCGGCGGCGGCTCCTCGCCCACGAGGGGGTCGACGGGCTCCTGTCCGGGCTGAGCGCCGGCGCCCGCTGGACCGGTGAGGCCATCGAGATCGAGTCCTACCAGGGCGACCGGGAGCTGCACCTGAACGGCCGCGGGCTGACCCTGATCCCGGCGTTCTTCAAGACGCCCGGCCGCCCGATCACCCTCGTCGACGAGGACCTCCCGCCTGTGCTCGTCTACCCGATCGATCGGACGGCCGACGAGCTCAGCCGGCCGAAGGCGCTGAGCGAGCTGATCGGGCGTACGCGAGCCGCCGTGCTCGAGGCGATCGTGCACGGTTCGACGACGGGCGAAGTCGCCAAGAAGCTGGGCGTCTCACCCGCCTCGGCCAGCCAGCACCTCACCGTTCTGCGCGATTCGGGCCTCGTGATGAGCGTCCGCGAGGGCAACCGCGTCCGGCATCTGCCGACCGTGCTCGGCCGCAGCCTCCTCGCCGCCTAGCATGATCACGGATTGGTGCGGCCGAGTTCGATCGCCTCGGCGGTGCCGAGCGAGAAGAGGTCGTTGGCCGCGTCCCGGACCAGCGTCGGCACGACCGGCGAACCGTCCGCCACCGTGGCGCTGAGGTAGCCCCGGATCACCGCGACGGGCACCTGGTCGATCTTGCCCTTGACCAGTTCGGCCGCGGCCGCCAGTTCGTCCACCACGGCCATCTGAGTGATGTGCAGCTCGTTGCCGTGCGGGTCGGTCTCGCCCCGGTGGTCGCGCAGTGGCTCGAGGCCGGCGGACCCGAGGGCGACGTCGGTGAGACCGTTGCGCCACGGGCGGCCCATCGTGTCGGAGACGATCACGGCGACGTCGAGCCCTCGGGCGAGCAGGTCGGTCCGGAGCGACCGGGCCGACGCGTCCGGGTCCTTGGGCAGCAGGACGAGCTGCGATCGCTCCACATTGGAAGCATCGATGCCGGCACTCGCCATGACGAAGCCGTGGTGGGTCTGCACGATCCGGGTGTGCCCGCGGGTGGCGACGACGCGGGCGGTCTGCGACCGCAGCGCCTGCTCCCGGGCGGCTTCCCGATCCGGGCCCTCCGTCGGGACGGGGACGAGCGCGCCCTCCGCCTTCGAGACGATCTTGCTGGTGACGACCAGCACGTCGTTGTCCTGCAGCCACGGCGCGGCCTGCGTGATCAGCTCGGCCAGGTCGTCGCCGGGGCGTACCTCGGGAATGCCGCGAACCGGGAGAACGGCGAAACCGCCGTCGGGGAGCGTCACACGACACCTCCGGCTGTCAGGGCGGCGCGAACCATCGCGGCGGTCGCGTCCTCATCCGTCATCCACAGTGGAGCCGACCGGACCGTCACGCCCGGGACGACGATGCCGGCGTCGCTCGTGTCGACGAGCCAGGCGTCGAGGATGCCGCCGGAGCCCCGGGCCCCGTACGCCTGCCCGACCGCCTGCGCGGTGCAGTCGACCCCGATCGCCGCCAGGCACTTGTCGGCCATGCCCCGGACGGGTGCCCCGGCGATGATCGGCGACACGCCGACGACCGGACCGCGGCTGGCCAGCAGCGCCGAGCGTACGCCGGGGATGGCGAGCACGGGCGCGACCGAGACCACCGGGTTGGACGGCGCGATCAGGACGACGTCGGTGTCGGTCAGCGAGTCCACCACACCGGGCGCGGGCGCGGCCTGCTCCGAGCCCACGAAGACGAACTTCTTCGCCGGGATTCCCGCCCGATAGCGGACCCACCACTCCTGGAAGTGCATGGCGTACTCGCCGCCCTCCAGCGCGGCCGTGGCCGTCTCCGAGGTCACCAGCCCCTGGTCGGCGGCGTCCGCGGCGGAGATCACGACATGCGTCTCGACCTTGTCGTCGGTCGCGGGGATCATCCGTACGCCGGGCTGCCAGCGCCGGTTGAGCGCCTCGGTGACCTGGGACAACGGGTAGCCCGCCGTGAGCATCACGCTCCGGGTCAGATGGGTGGCGATGTCCCGGTCGCCGAGCCCGAACCACTCCGGGCCGAGCCCGTACGCCGCCAGCTCCTCCTTGACGGTCCAGGTCTCCTTCGCCCGGCCCCACCCGCGTTCGGCGTCGTTCCCGCCGCCCAGGGTGTACATCACCGAGTCGAGGTCGGGACAGATCCGCAGGCCGTGCAGGGTCACGTCGTCGCCGACGTTGACGATCGCGGTCACCTCGCCGCCGACCGTCCGGGCGTACGCCCGCACGCCCTGAAGGAAGCGGGCTCCGCCGATGCCACCGGCGATCACCGTCATGCGCATGGTGCCATCCTCTCTCACAGCCGCGTAACGACCAGCAGGGGTGCCGTGTGTCCAACGGCAGTAGGCTGCCCCTCGTGGCGCAATCTTCAGGGGGATCCTCGGGCATCCGGCGCGCGCTCCATCGGGCGCGTGAGGGGAGGCAGCTCGACGCGACGGAGGCAGAAGTCCTGCTCAGCGCCCGGGGTGAGGACCTCGACGCGCTGCTGGCGGCGGCCGGCGGCGTACGCGACGCCGGGCTGGCCGAGGCGGGCCGCCCGGGAGTCGTCACGTTCTCGAAGAAGGTGTTCATCCCGCTGACCCGGCTCTGCCGTGATCGTTGCCACTACTGCACCTTCGCCACCGTGCCGCATCGGGTGCCGAGCCCGTTCCTGGAGCGCGACGACGTCCTGGAGATCGCCCGGAAAGGGGCCGAGCAGGGCTGCAAGGAAGCGCTGTTCACGTTGGGCGACCGCCCCGAGGACCGCTGGGAGGCGGCGCGGGACTGGCTGCACGAGCGGGGCTACGACTCCACACTGGACTACGTACGCGCGTCGGCGATCGCGGTGCTGGAGGAGACCGGCCTGCTGCCGCATCTCAATCCGGGCGTCCTGAGCTGGGCCGATCTTCAGCGGCTCAAACCGGTCGCGCCGAGCATGGGGATGATGCTGGAGACGACCGCGACGCGGTTGTGGTCCGAGCCCGGCGGCCCCCACTACGGCTCGCCCGACAAGGAACCGGCGGTCCGCCTGCGGGTCCTGGAGGACGCCGGCCGCGTCGGCGTGCCGTTCACCACCGGCATCCTCATCGGGATCGGCGAGACGCTCGCGGAACGCGTCGACGCGATCTTCGCGATGCGCCGCGTTGCCCGCGAGTACGGCCACATCCAGGAGATCATCGTCCAGAACTTCCGGGCGAAGCTGGACACCGCCATGCGGTCGGCGCCCGACGCCGAGATGCTCGACCTCGCCACCACGATCGCCGTCACGCGGCTGGTCTGCGGTCCGAAGGCGCGTATCCAGGCCCCGCCCAACCTGGTCGAGGGGGCCGGCGACTTCGAGTTGCTGCTGCGCGCGGGGATCGACGACTGGGGCGGCGTCTCACCCGTCACCGCCGACCACGTCAACCCGGAACGCCCGTGGCCGCTCATCGACACGCTCGCGCGGCATACGGCCGCGGCGGGCTTCCGGCTCCGCGAGCGGCTGACCATCTACCCCGGATACGCACAACGAGGGTTGGCCGGCGAACCGTGGCTGGATCCGCGCCTGCACGGTCATGTCGCCGCGTTGGCCGATCCCGAGACCGGGCTCGCCCGCGAAGAGGCCCGGCCGGTCGGGCGGCCGTGGCAGGAACCCGACGAGGTCTTCTCGGCCGGACGCACCGACCTGTACGCCGCCGTCGACGACGAGGGCCGCACCGGCGACCGCCGGTCCGACTTCGACGACGTGTACGGCGACTGGGAGCTGCTGCGCAGCGACGTCCGACCAGTGCCGCTGCTTTCGGCGTATCCCGAGATGGCAGCGGGACTGAAGCGGGCCGCGAGCGACCCGGCGAGCCTGCTGGACCCACGGCATCAGAGCGAGGCCTTGGCCCTGTTCGCCGCGGACGGCGAGCCGCTCGACGAGCTGGCGGCGATCGCGGACGGCTGGCGTCGCGAAGCCGCCGGCGACGACGTGACCTATGTGGTCAACCGGAACATCAACTTCTCCAACGTCTGTTACGTCGGATGCCGGTTCTGCGCGTTCGCCCAACGGGAACGCGATGCCGACGCCTACCGGCTCAGCGTGGGGGAGGTGGCCGAACGGGCGGAGGAGGCGGCGCGACTCGGCGCGACCGAAGTCTGTCTCCAAGGTGGCATCGACCCCAGACTTCCGGTCGAGATCTACCCGAACCTGATTCGTTCGATCAAGGAACGGGTACCGGGGCTCCATGTCCACGCCTTCTCCCCGATGGAGATCGTCACCGGCGCCGCCAAGGCGGGTGTTTCCGTCCACGAATGGCTGTCCCGGTTGCGGGAGGCCGGACTCGACACCATTCCCGGCACCGCCGCCGAGATCCTCGACGACGAGGTCCGATGGGTGCTGACCAAGGGCAAGCTGCCCGCGGCGGCCTGGATCGACGTCGTCTCCACCGCACATCGGCTGGGCATCCGCAGCTCGGCCACGATGATGTTCGGCCACGTCGACCACCCTGGACACTGGCTGGGCCATTTCCGGGTGCTGGCCGGGATCCAGGACGACACCGGCGGCTTCACGGAGTTCGTGGCGCTGCCGTTCGTCCACACCAACGCCCCGATCTACCTCGCCGGCATCGCCCGCGCCGGCGCCTCCTGGCGGGAGAACCGGGCGGTCCACGCGATGGCGCGCATCCTGTTGCACGGTCGGATACCCAACATCCAGTGCTCCTGGGTGAAGCTCGGCGACGAGGGCACCGTGGCGATGCTTCGAGGCGGCTGCAACGATTTGGGCGGCACGTTGATGGAGGAGACCATCTCCCGGATGGCCGGCTCCGAGCACGGGTCCGCGCGTACGGTCGAGCAACTGCACGCGATCGCGGCCGCAGCCGGGCGTCCCGCGCGTCAGCGGAACACCACTTATTCGTTGACTCCAATGTAAGGTGCGCCAGTTTGCGCTGCGGAATCAGAATTTCTTGGTACGACACGCCGAGAGGGCGTAACCAATCGGGTCGGCGAACCGATAGGGCAGTGGCGGGATGCCCCGGTACGAACGGCCCTGAACGGACCGTTTTCCTTGACGATGCCGACGCGAGCTGCGTGTAATTCTCAGGGGTTGTTCTGGGGCGACCACCAGACCGCGGCTTGATGTTCGTGGTACGTGTGGATCACCGCAACAGGGCAAGAGGGGGGATGCGCCGGCCGGTCCGGCGCAGGTGAAGGAGGCTGGTGCGATGGACGGCCGTCCCGTCGTCGCCGATCTGCTCGGCAATGCGCCGGAGTGGCAGGAGCGTGCACTGTGCTCGCAGACCGATCCGGAGGCTTTCTTCCCGGAGAAGGGCGGGTCTACGCGCGAGGCGAAGAGGATCTGCTCACGCTGTGAGGTCAAGTCGGAGTGCCTGGAGTACGCGCTGGGTCACGACGAGCGTTTCGGCATCTGGGGTGGACTGTCCGAACGCGAGCGTCGGAAGCTGAAGCGCCGCGCCGCTTGATTCTCGTCCGACCGGGCGTCCGCCGTGATGGTGGGCGCCCGGTCGCGTTCCAGCGAGGTCCTCGTCGGTCCGCACGTGGCGGCGTTCCGGCGGGCGGCTTCAGAGCTCCACGGCTTCACGCTTCACGGCTTCACGTCGCGGCTTGCCGACGGGCTTCAGGTGGGCGGCTTCCCGACGGGCTTCACGGCTTCACGTGGGCGGCTTTCAGGTGGGCTTCACGGCTTCACGTGGGCGGCTTTCAGGTGGGCGGTGGCACGGCCCGGAGGTGGCCGCGGCGGCCCGGCGTCGGCGGCAGGGGGGTGCCGTCCTCGGCGATCCGCTGTGGCGGACGGGCCGCCTCGCGTACCGCCTCGGCCAGGGCGACCAGGTCATCCGTCGTCGGGGGCGGGGTCTCGAACTCACCGTCGTGCCGGACGAGCTGCCAGCCGCGGGGCGCCGTCAAGTTGCGCGCGTGCGTCTCACAGAGGTCGTACGTGTGCGGTTCCGGATTTATGGCGAGAGGACCGACAACTGCCGTAGAGTCCGAATAGACATAGGTCAGCGTCGCAACTGCCTGCCTGGGGCATCCGTTGCGAGAACAGCGTCGCGGTGACCTCACGGCCGCTGACGTTAGCGCTTCTCGCACTCGGTCATGGCCCCGACACGCGGAGAACGCTGTGGGTGAACTCGCTCTCGGTCGGCCGACCGGTCAAGCTAGGGTAGCTGCGTGACCGATCC
>JABFYB010000501.1 GCA_013361475.1 Hamadaea sp. | reverse complement strand
CTCCTCGCCGCCGAGCGAGACGGCGAGTGAGTCGAGGTCGACGCCGGTGGCGACGAGCCGAGAGCGGCGCTCACACCCGGGGGTGGCCAGCAAGCCGGCCACCCTTCTGGGGGTGAGGGGATCAATCACCCTAGTTGCTGTGGAGCGCCGAGTTGAGCGTGATGCCGTGGCCTTCGCGCGGCGTGGCCTCCAGCGCACCCGTGACCGAGTTCCGCCAATAGCGGATGCCGCTCGCGCCGGACAGGTCGCGCGCCTTGACCACGCGGCCGTCGGGCAGGGTGACCTTCGACCCGGCCGTGATGTAGCAGCCCGCCTCGACCACGCAGTCGTCGCCGAGCGAGATGCCGATGCCGCCGTTCGCGCCGAGCAGGCAGCGCTTGCCGATGGAGATGACCTCCTTGCCGCCGCCGGAGAGGGTGCCCATGATCGACGAGCCCGCGCCGATGTCGGAGCCGTCGCCGACGACCACCCCCGCGACGATGCGCCCCTCGACCATGCTGGTCCCGAGCGTGCCCGCGTTGAAGTTGACGAAGCCCTCGTGCATCACCGTGGTGCCCTCGGCGAGGTGGGCCCCGAGGCGGACACGGTCGGCGTCGGCGATGCGGACGCCGCTCGGCACGACGTAGTCGGTCATCCGGGGGAACTTGTCGACCCCGTAGACGGCGAGGTGCCCGCCGGCCGCCCGGACCTCGAAGCGCAGCTCGTCGACCCGGTCGGCCGGGCACGGCCCGAGGCTCGTCCAGGCGACGTTGGGCAGCGCGCCGAAGACGCCGTCGAGGTTGGCCTGATGCGGCTTGATGATCCGGTGCGAGAGCAGATGCAGCCGCAGGTACGCGTCGGCGGTGTCGGCCGGCGGCTCGGCCAGACTGCCGACGACCGTCGCGACCTGCTCGACCTTCAAATCCAGCGGCTTGCGGACAGCGGTCGCGTAGGCCGGGGCGGGACCGGGCGTGCCGAGGCCCAACTGGCCGGCCGGGTACCAGACGTCGAGGACCT
Organism: Hamadaea sp.; assembly: GCA_013361475.1. Classification (GTDB taxonomy): domain Bacteria; phylum Actinomycetota; class Actinomycetes; order Mycobacteriales; family Micromonosporaceae; genus Hamadaea. Next base: position 1,518 of record JABFYB010000501.1, on the reverse strand, counting down.
GACCGTCGGCGGTGACGGTGGCGAGTCCATGACCCCAAGCCGGGGAGGGCTTGCCCGAGCCGCCAGGAGTTCGGTCAGCTGCATCGTTGAGTGCGCTCACGGTCACCTAGGCTACCGGTCATGGCTGACGTTCTGACCCCAGAGGTGCTCGCCGACCCCGTGGCGTTGACCCGTGCGCTGGTCGACATCGAGTCCGTCTCCGGGAACGAGCAGGAGATCGCCGACGCGGTCGAGGCAGCCCTGCGGTCCTGCGCCCATCTGACCGTCGAACGGATCGGGCACACCGTCGTCGCGCGTACGCACCTGGGCCGGTCGTCGCGCGTCGTGCTGGCCGGGCACCTCGACACCGTGCCGATCGCGGACAATTTCCCGTCGCGCGCGTCGCTGACCGAGGACGGCGTCGAGCTGATGTGGGGCTGCGGCACCTCCGACATGAAGAGCGGCACCGCGATCGCCCTGCACCTCGCGACGACCGTCGTCGAGCCGAAGTTCGACGTCACCTACTTCTTCTACGAGGCCGAAGAGGTGGAAGCCGCCCGGAACGGCCTGTTCATCGTGTCGCAGCAACGCCCCGAGCTGCTGGCCGCCGACTTCGCCATCCTCCTCGAACCCACCTACGGCGTGGTCGAGGCGGGCTGCCAGGGCACCATGCGGGCGCTCGTCACGGCCCGGGGCAAGCGGGCGCACTCGGCCCGGTCCTGGCTCGGCGTCAACGCCATCCACGCCGCCGGAGAGATCCTCTCGCGGCTGGCCGACTATCGCGCGCGAGAAGTCGAGATCGACGGGTGCCTCTACCGGGAGGGCCTGAACGCGGTCTTCGTGACCGGCGGCGTCGCCGGAAACGTCATCCCGGATCTCTGCGAGATCGAGGTCAACTACCGATTCGCCCCCTCCCGATCGGTCGCCGAGGCACTCGACCACCTCGTCGAACTCTTCCAAGGCTTCGACGTGAAGCTGACCGACGCCGCCCCCGGCGCGCTGCCCGGCCTGACGCTGCCGCCCGCGGCCGAGTTCATCGCCGCGACCGGCACCATCCCGGCGGCCAAACTCGGGTGGACCGACGTTTCCCGGTTCTCCGCGCTCGGCGTGCCGGCGTTGAACTTCGGACCGGGCGACCCGAACCTGGCCCACAAAGTGGACGAACACGTCGAGGTCGCGAAGATCGTCGAGGGCGCCGCCATCCTTCGCACCTGGCTCTCCCTGTAACCCCGCCCCCTCCCCGGGTTTTCCCCGGGTTTTCCGCGCGATCATGAACTAATGGTCGTGATCGACCGGTGTGTCGTGTCCCTGCGACCCTGATCGACTCCGTAAGCCGATGATCGACCACGGTGGCGCCAACCAATCGACCGTCGTTGAGCGTCTCCTTCGATGCGGTCCGCGCCGGGCCGCCAAACGAGGGGGAGTCATGGCGGACAGCGCGGAGAACCCGGAGACCACGGCCGACTCGAAGCACGCGGCCGATCCGGAGGCCGCGGAGAAGCCAGTGCCCGCGGAGAAGCCAGTGCCCGCGGAGAAGCC
>JABFYB010000624.1 GCA_013361475.1 Hamadaea sp. | reverse complement strand
GCGGAGTTGATCAGGACGCTACGGACGCGACACACCGCGCGATCATGACCGAAGGTTCATGATCGCGCGGTAAGCCCGCGCCGGGCGAGGGGCGCAGGGTCAGCGGGGGGACAGGGTCAGGGCGAACGGGGGCTGGCCCGCCACCCCGCTGAAGCAGACGAGCCGCGCACCGGCGGCGACGCAACGGTCGACCGGCGCGGTCAAGTTGGCGCGGGCGCGTACGGCGGGCTGAGCGGCGGTCAGGTCGACCGTCCCCAGCCACGCCCGCCCGGCCGATCCAGGCAGGTAGGCGGCGGTGCGGCCGAGGACGGTCCCCGCGATGTGCCAGCGGCCGAGCCGGGCCACCACGACACCCGTACGGGGATCCAGGGCCACGTTCTGTTCCCGGCCCAGCGCGTCGCTCATCCGCCCGATCAGCAGGTCGTCGGTCTCGTCGGTGAGGGTGAACCGCCCGGCCGCCCACACCAGCTTGCCCGTCTGCGGGTCGAGCCCGCTCAGGCCGCCCCGATCGGCCGCGCACACCAGGCCGCCGCAGGGGAAGAACGCGCGCATCGGGCTGCCCACCACCTGCTGCGTCCACAAGGGAACCATCCGGTCGCCGTCCGGCCGCCAGAACGTGACGCTGTAGTCTCCCGGCTCTCCGCGTACCGTCTGCAGAAGCCCGTCGATCACGCTCACCGCACGCTCCTCCACGGCCGTGGGCAGCGCGGACCGTTCGATCACCCGACGGCCGTGGGAGTAGACGGGCGGCGCGTCGGGCCAGGCCTCGACCAGCTGTCCGGTCCGCGCCGTCACGACCTCGATCTCAGGGGTACGCCCACCGGCGAGGCCGACCAGCGCGACGCGGCCGGCGGCCGGATCGGTCGCGTAGACCTCCACCCCGGGGTGGCGCCACAGCAGCTCGCCGGTGTCGAGGGAGACCGCCGCGATCTCGGCCGTCTCGGACAGTACGCCGAGCGCCACGTCCCCGACGATGTGCACGTCGTCGACCACGCCCGCCAGCGGTTCGAGGATGATCGGCGGCGCGGCTGCGGTCGCCGACACCGACGCCTGGGGCAGCAGCAACGCGGCGATCCCGATCAGCACCGCCAGGATCTCGCGGCGCCGCTGCCGCCAGCCCGGGACGGGCGGTTCCCACTCAGGCTCGTCGCGTCCGGTCTCGCCCAGATCGATCAGCGTCACGCCGGACCTCCCACCTCCGCCAGCAATCCGTCCAGATCGGACAACCGCACCGAGACGGCGTCGACCACGGCCGAACCGTCGCAGTACAGCCAGTTGCCGATCAAGATACAACTGTTGGCGCGCCCGCCGAGGGGCATCAGCGGATGGACCTGCTCGCCCGGCCGCACGACGCCCAGCCACATCTGCGAATCCGCCGCCCACACCGGGTCGAGCCAGACCAGTCGGTGACCGGCGTACTCCCCGAGCGGCTCCCATCGGGTGTGCCTCAGGTCGGGTTCGTCCACCACGAGTGGTGCGGCCACCGCGCCGGTGTAGGGATCGATCCGACCGGCCGGTACGCAGAACCAGCGATCGGCGCACGGGTAGACGAAGAAATCGGTCGTCGGGAAGTCCAGATGCCACAGGGCTCCGGCCTGGCCGCGGCGGAACACCTCGATGCGGCTGCCCCTGGCGGTCGTGAACGTGCCGGTACCACTCCCGGCGCCGCTCTCGGAGGTGCCTGCAGGGCTGCTCTCGGCACTGCCCTGGAGCACGACGAGGTCCCGCCAGGCGAGCGTCAGCCCCTTGGCCGGCCGAGCCACCCGCCACGTCTTCGTGACCGCGCCGGTCGCCGTCGTGATCACCTCGATCGTCCCACCCGGCCGGAGGGCGACCAGTTCGTCGTCGGCCGACCCTTCAACCGCGACGACCTGAGCGCCGTCCGGCAGGTCAGTACGCCACACCTCGCGCCCGGACTCGATGGCCACACCGGCCAGCGCCCCCGACCGAGCGCGTACGACCACCAGATCGGACCCGCCGAAGACCGGCGCCTCCTCCCGCTGCCAGACGCCCTCCCCCGTACGCACATCGACCGCGACGACGGACTCCCAGTAGAAGCTGGCCTCCTCGTCGACCGCCATGAGCCCACCCGCCAGCACGACGACGTTCCCCGCACTGGCGACGACCCGGATCGGCCCGACATTGCCGATGCTCCGCCGCCACTTCTCCCCCGACCCGTCCAACCCCGACGCGACCATGGTCTGCCCGTCAGGCGTCGCGTTCAGCACCACGTCGGCGGTGGCGAACACCGACGGGGAGGCGACGAACCGGCCCACCCGATGCAGCTCCGGCAACGGCTCGGCGCCCGGCGCGGTCCCCGCCAACGCCCCGGCCAGCACCATCGTCAGCAGCGCCGACGCCACCCGACGGGCGTACGCCGGCTCCCACCGCTCGAGCAGCCGCCGCAGCGGAGGCGGCTTGCCAGGGTCGTAGCGGCTCGGCTCACCGAGGTCTATCAGCGTCACGCCATAGGAACGCGTCCGCCCCGCCACCCGGTTGCTGCCCACTTCCGTCG
>JABFYB010000508.1 GCA_013361475.1 Hamadaea sp. | reverse complement strand
GGTTTGGGCGTGCCGCGACCCCGGGTCTCGCATCGTTCGCCGGTGCCGGCGAGCCCGGGGCCGGCAAGCCCGACGCCTGCAAGCAAGCAGGCGCCGGGCAGCCCGGGTCGTCAGACGGCGTGGGTGTCGAGCTGTCCGGCGCGCTGGAGCCGCCGTCCGCCGGTGATCAGCATGACGGCGGCGAACACTGCCGCTCCGGTCAGCACGATCGTCGTTCCGGACGGGACGTCCAGGTGGTAGCTCAGGTACATGCCGACGAAGCCGCAGACCGCGCCGATGATCGTGGAGAGCACGAGCATGCGGGAGAACCGGTTGGTCAGCATCCGGGCGACGACCGCGGGGACGACGAGGGTCGCGGCGACGAGGGTGACGCCGATGACGGTCAGGGTGGCCAGGATGGACAGCGACAGCACCAGCATGAGCAGCGCGTCTGTCCGCGCGACGCGTACGCCGCTGACGTCGGCGACGTCCGGGTCGAACGTCGCGAACAGCAGCGACCGGTAGTTCAGGAAGACGACGATCCCGGCGAACAGGAAGACCCCGGCGAGGATCCACATGTCGGTGTAGGTGATCCCCAGTACGCTGCCGAACAGCGCGGCGTCGAAGCTCGGCCCTTTGGAGCCGTAGAACTTCAGGAGCGCCACACCCAGGGCGAACGAGGCGGTCGTGATGACGCCGATGGCCGCGTCCGCGCCGATTCGCCGACGCCGGGTGACCGAGTTGATCGCCAGCGCCGACGCCAGACCCCAGAGACCCGCGCCGAGGTAGTAGTTCACCGCGATGATCGAGCTGGCCGCGAAGCCGCCGAAGATCGCGTGTGACAGCCCGTGCCCGATGTAGCTCATGCCGCGCAGGGTGATGAACACGCCGATGAGCCCGCAGAGCCCGCCGGCCATGGTGGCGACGATCAGGCCCTTGACGAAGAACGGGTAGGTGAACGGATCGAGCAGCACGTCCATCAGGAGCTCCCGGAAGGGGTCAGGTTGCCCTCGAGGTCGAGGACGACGGGCATGCCCAGGTGTTCCAGGACCTGCATCGGCGCGCCGAAGGTCTCCTCGAGCACCGGGGGCGTGATGACCTCACGCGGGGTGCCCTCGGCGACGATGCGACCGTGGACGGCCACCAGCCGGGGCAGGTGGGAGGCCACGCCGTTGAGGTCGTGGGTGGTGATCAGGATGGCGACGCCTTCGGAGTGCAGGTCCGTCAGCAGGTGCAGCATGTCGTGCCGGCTCGCGACGTCCACTCCGGACGTCGGCTCGTCCATGAGCAGCAGACGCGGCCGGCGTAGCAGCGCGCGAGCGATGAACATGCGCTGCTGCTGGCCGCCGGACAGCTCCCGGATGTGCCGGTGGGCGAGGTGCCCGATGCCGAGCCGGTCGAGGACCGCGGCGATGTCGGCCTTGTCCGTCCGGCTGGGCCAGGGGAAGCCGCGTTGCTTGCGTGCCATGAGGACGCACTCCGAGACGGTGACCGGGAAGTTCCAGTTCACCGTCTCCAGCTGCGGCACGTAGCCGACCGCGATCCCGGGCTTGCGGACGATGCTGCCGTGCTGGGGTTTGTTCGTGCCGAGCAGGAGCCGCAACAGGGTCGTCTTGCCGGAGCCGGACGGCCCGACGACGCCGATGAAGTCGCGCTCGCACACGCTCAGGTCGACGCCCCGGAGCACGGCGTGGTGGTCGTAGCCGAAGTTCACCCCGGCGAGGCGGACCAGTTCCTCGCCGCGTCCGGTCATGTCGACGGCGGTCACTGCGGGTAGTCCGCCTTGTCGGGCGTGGCGATCGCGATGTCGAGCGCCTGCAGCTTGGCCGGGTTGCCGCCCAGACCCTTGATCATGGTGACGTAGTCGTAGCGCATCAGGCCCAGCCACGAGTGGTCGGCCTCGCCCGGCTTGCCGGGCAGGTCGTCGTCGCGCAGCGTATCCTCGTAGCGGGCGCCGGTCGACCGGCCGATCTCGGCCAGCACGTCGGACGGGAAGACCTCGGAACCGAAGATCACGGGGACCTTCTCCGCCTTGATCTGGTCGATCAGCGCGGCGACCTCCTTCGGGGTCGGATCCTCGAAGTTCTGCGGCTGGATCGCGCCGATCACCTTCCAACCGTACGTCTTCGCGAAGTAGGCGTACGCGTCGTGATAGGTCAGCAGCTCCTTGTGGCCGCCCGGAATGGTCTCCTGATCGGCCCGGAGGGCGGCGTCCAGCTCCTTGGCCTTGGCCTCGAAGACCGTGTAGTTCGCCTTGTACGCCTCAGCGTTGGCGGCGTCCGCCTGCACCAGGGTGTCCCGGATGACCGCGGCGTACTTGATCGCGTACGTGGGGTCGGTCCACAGGTGCGGGTTCGGCTTGCCGTCCTCCTTCGGGAAGGAGAAGTCGTAGATGTAGTCGCTCTCGGGCAGCACCGTCGTCCCGATCTCGACGATCTTGGCGCCCTTCTTCAGGTTGGTCTCGGCCAGTTCCTTCGTCGGCTCCTCCAGCTTGAGGCCGTTGACGAAGACGATGTCGGCCTGGCTCAGCACCTTGGCCGCGCTC
>JABFYB010000753.1 GCA_013361475.1 Hamadaea sp. | reverse complement strand
GAGAACATCTTCTCGGACTACCTTTACTTCTCTTCGTATTCCACCTCTTGGGTGGCGCACGCGAAGCGGTACGCCGACGAGATGATCGACCGGCTGAAGCTCGGCCCGGACAGTCTCGTCACCGAGGTCGCGAGCAACGACGGCTACCTGCTTCAGCACTTCGTCGCGGCGGGCGTCCCGGTGCTCGGCGTCGAGCCCGCGGCGAACATCGCCGAGGTCGCCCGGGCCAAGGGCATCCGCACCGAGGTCCAGTTCCTCGGAGCTGAGACGGGCGCCGAGATCGCCGCTCGCGTCGGCCGCGCCGACCTGGTCGCCGGCAACAACGTGTACGCCCACGTCCCGGACATCGTCGGCTTCTCCGCCGGACTGGCCGCCCTCGTCAAACCGGACGGGCTGGTGACCCTGGAGTTCCCGCATCTGCTGCGGCTGATCGAGCAGCGGCAGTACGACACGATCTACCACGAGCACTACCAGTACCTGTCGCTGCTGACGGCCGGCCGCGCCCTGGCCACCGCCGGGCTGACCGTGGTCGACGTCGAGGAGCTGAGCACACACGGCGGTTCGCTGCGCGTACACGCGAAGCACAGCGACGCGGCCGGTGAGCCGACCGCGCGGGTCAAGGCGCTCCTGGACGTCGAGGAGGCGGCCGGGCTGCACACGCTCGACGGCCACCGGGGGTTCGAGAAGAGCGTCTTCACGATCAAGCGGGACCTGCTCGGTTTCCTGTTGGCGGCGCGAGCCGAGGGCAAGCGCGTGGTCGGCTACGGCGCGCCCGGCAAGGGCAACACGCTGCTCAACCACTGTGGCATTCGGTCCGACCTGATCGAGTACACCGTGGACCGCTCGCCGCACAAGCAGGGCTGGTTCCTCCCCGGTACGCACATCCCGATCCACGAGCCGGAGCGCATCGAGCGCGACCGGCCGGACTTCGTCGTGGTCCTGCCCTGGAACCTGCGGGCCGAGATCACCGCCCAGCTCTCCTATGTCCGCGACTGGGGCGGCCGCCTGGTCTTCCCCATCCCCGACCTCGAGGTGGTGTAGGCCAGTGAAGGTCGTCCTCTTCTGCGGCGGGCTCGGCATGCGCATGCGCGAAGGCGGCAGCGCGGTGCCGAAGCCGATGGCGCTGCTCGGCGAGCGCCCGCTCCTCTGGCACGTGATGCGGTACTACGCGTACTACGGGCACACCGATTTCGTGCTGTGTCTGGGCTACGGCGCGACCATGGTCAAGGACTACTTCCTGCACTACGACGAGACGCTGTCCAACGACTTCACGATGTCCGGCGGGGCCGGTGACGTGCGGTTGTTCTCCTCCGACATCACCGACTGGAACATCACGTTCATCAACACCGGCCACCAGTCGACGATCGGTGAGCGGCTGATGCGCGTACGCGCGCACGTCGAGAACGAGCCGATGTTCCTGTGCAACTATGCCGACACCCTGACCGACGCCCCGTTGCCGGAGATGATCGACAAGTTCGCCGCCACCGACAAGACGGTCAGCATGCTGGCGGTGCCGCCGTTCTCGACGCACCACTACCTGGACATCGACGACGACGGCCAGGTCACCGGCATCCGCGGCTTCCACGAGCTGACCCAGTGGGAGAACGGCGGCTACTTCATCATGCGGCCGGACATCTTCGACGAGCTGCGGGACGGCGAGGACATCGTCCCGCACGCACTCGACCGCCTGCACCCGAAGGGCCGCCTCATGGCCCAGCGGTACAAGGGGTTCTGGCGCGCGGTGGACACGTTCAAGGACCGGGCCGAGATGGAAGAGCTGGTCAATCGCGGCTTGGCGCCGTGGATGCTGTGGACCAACCCGGCGCTGGTGGCCTGATGCTCTCGTTGGGGACCAGCGAAGTACGCACCGTCGTCGCGATCGGCGCACATCCCGACGACATCGAGATCGCCGCCGGTGGGCTGCTGCTGACCCTCGCGGCGGCCGTCCCCGGCGTACGCGTCCACTATGTGCTCTGCACCGGCACGGCGAACCGGCAGGCGGAGGCCCGGGCGGCCGCGGCGGCGTGCCTGCCGGGCGCGGAACTCAGCTTCGACCTGCACGACCTGCCGGACGGCCGGCTCCCCGGGCACTGGGCGCAGACCAAGCAGATCCTGCAGTCGGCGGCGGCGACCGTCACCGCCGACCTGGTGCTCGTCCCGTCCCCCGGCGACGCTCACCAGGACCACCGGCTGATCGGGGAACTCGCCCTGTCGGCCTTCCGGGACCAACTGGTGCTGCACTACGAGATCCCGAAATGGGACGGCGACCTCGGCCGGCCCAACCTCTACGTGCCGCTGACCGACGAGGTGGCGCGACGGAAGGTCGAAGTGCTGAACGACGCCTTCCCGTCGCAGAAGGCCCACGACTGGTGGGACGACGAGGTCTTCTTCGGACTCATGCGCGTACGCGGAATGGAAAGCCGGACGCGGTACGCCGAGGCCTTCACCTGCGCCAAGGCGACCCTGCACTTCTAGCTGCACTGTTCGTGGGCGCTGGATCAGGGTTCCGGGTCGAATCTTGGCTCAAGA
>JABFYB010000249.1 GCA_013361475.1 Hamadaea sp. | reverse complement strand
CGACCCGGTCGACGAGCGCGGGACGGACGAACCGTGGCGGGTGGACGGTCCGGCCCAGGGCCGGCGCCCGCTCGGCGACCAGCTCGACCATGCGCCCGATCGTGAGCGCGGCCGGTCCAGCGGTCAGCCAATGCTCGCTGACGCCGGTGCCGCGTTCCGCGGCGAGCCCGAGCAGCGCATCGGCGACGACGTCGCGCGGCAGGGCGTCGATCGCGGCGTCCCGGGCGAACGGGAGCACCGGCAACAGATTGCGGAGTACCGCGTCCACGGTGGAGTGCAGGCCTTGGAACCGGCTCATCCGCCCGGTGCGGGCGTCACCCATGACGACCCCGATCCGGGCGATCGCCGCGGGCAGTCCCGCTGCGCGTACCAGCTCCTCGGCGGCCAGCTTCGTCTCCAGGTAGCACCGCGTCAGCGGGGCGGCGGTGTCCCGGCGTACGACGAAGGCGGTCGAGGCGAAGACGACCCGTGCCCCGGCGTCGGCGGCGAACTCGAGCACATGCCGGGTACCGGTCACGTTCAGCGCGCGGATCACCTCGTCGGGTGCGGTGAACTCGGTCGCCCCGGCACAGTGGACGACCGTGTCGACCTCGTCGGTGAGCCGGGCGTACTCGTCGCGGGCCAGACCGAGCCGGGATGCGGTGATGTCGCCGGCCACTGTCGCGGCGGCGACATCACCGCGGTGCACCAACGCGACGATCCGCGTGGCCGGCGCTCCGGCCGGGACCGTCCCCAGCACGGCCGCGCCCACAGCCCCGCTGCCCCCGGTCAGCAAAATCGTCATCGTCTGTGCACTCCCCGTTGTGGGGCCCGCCGGCCGGCGGAACCCGGCGGTCCCCGGGGTCGATTGTTAGCCGCGGCAGTTGATCGAGGTCAACGGCGAACGCGTTCGGCATCGTTCGAAGGCGTTCGAGGTCGACGTTCGCGCAGGTGAGAGGGGTCCGGCCGATCAGAGGCGGTCGAGGGCGAACACCTGCGCCGGATCGTCGGCCGAGCACGCCGCGAAGATCACCGCTCGCTGGCCGGCCTCTGGGCGTACCGCGAGGCACTGTCCGAGTTCGACGTTGCGGAGCAGGTGCCCGCCGCCCGCCGGGATCGCCGTGAAGAGCTGATGCTTGACGTCCGTGCAATAGCCGTCGGACGGCCGATCGCTGTCCGCGACCGGGTCGACGCCCATGCAGCCCGGCCCGAATTCGGGATGGTCGGTGCGGAAGCGGAACGCCTCGCCCCCGGCGGGCTCCGTCGACAACGCCGGATAAGCCTGCTCGCACGGCTCGATGAACAGGTAGCCGCTGCTGCCGGCGTGCTCGCTCAGGCAGCCGGGGCCGCTCATCGGGCGTACCCGCACCGCTGTGGGCGGGGTAGGGATCGGGGTCACGGTCTTGGGCGCACGGTCCGTGGCCCACCAGGTGACGCCCGCGCCGAGCGCGACGACCACAGCCAGCATCGACCACAGGGGTACGCGAGCCCGCAGCCACCGCCGTCGGTTACGTGGTTCCGCCGTTTCCGGCCCGGCTGTCGTCCCCGCGGACGCCGTCTCGTCCGGCTCCCTTTCGTCCGGGTCCGTCGGGCCGGCCGATAGTTCGTCCGTAGTGGACGGTGCGCCGAGGATGATCTGCCGGCGCGCGGCGAGCCAGCGAGCGAGCTCCTCTCGGCTGCAACCGCAGGCCAGGAGCATCGCGGTGACGACCTCCGGCCGGGGCATCGTGTCCCGATTCAGCGCAGTCGCGAGCGTGCTGATGGGCAGCGCGACGCCGTGCGCACGGGCGCGTTGCGCGATCTGCCGATAGCTCAGCTCCGAGCTGAGCCGGACGCGGCGCAACAACTCCACGAACTCGGCGGCGGTGGTGGCGGAGGCAGGGTCGATTCCGGGCTCGGGCATCCCCATCGACACGGAGCGGCCGGTGGCCTATTCGGCGCGGGAGACGACGGTGCCCGGCCGGATCCGGTCGTCGAGCTCGAGGTCGACGGCGATGGTGGTCGTCCCGGGCGCGCTGTGCAGTTCGATCGACCGCACCACGCCGCCGACCGGCGGCTGGCCGGGGTCGGCGATGGTCAGCTGGTCGCCGATGTTCAGCGGTTCGCCGTCGAGCCGCCCGGTCACCAGGAGCCAGGGGCGCCCGGTCAGCTTGAACGTCCGCTCGACGGTGAGCTGCGAACTCATCGGGTGTTCCTCCTCCAGGTGTCGACGAAGGCGTCCTCCGCGGCGTACGCCTCGTCCTCCAGCGGCCCTGTCATGGACGATACCCGGCCGTCCTCGTACTGCTTCACGTGCACGCTCTCGTGGCCGAGGGTCCGCACGAGGGTCTCCTCGTCCTGGAACGCGGCCGGGCCGAGCTGGACGCCCATGTCGTCGGTCCGCGCGACGGCTCCCTGATAGTCCAGGTATGCGATGTCGTCCGGCGCCTCGACGATGTCGACCGGCTTGCCGCGCATGTCCACTCCGGCCAGTCGGGAGTAGTGGTCGACCGTCTCCGGCGTACGCGGCAGGCCGACGCCCTGCTCCATGACCTCACGGTTGCTCAGCGCGCCGGAGCGGGAGTGGAGTCCCGGGTGCGCGTGGACGGGCGGGCGTGCCGCCCGGGAGACCGACGGCAGCCGGTCGCCCTTCTTGATGATCTTCGCCAGTGGCCGCATCAACCCCTGAGCGGCCTCACCGGCGAGCTTGCCGACGGATCGCTTCGATCCCATGAGCCCTCCCCGTGTCCCCCCTGCTCGGATCGTCCCCAGCCAAAGTATTGGCTGTGTCGATGGACGGCAATCGGCTGACCGTCGCCTGTGGATAAACACGGGAAGGCCGCCGACATCGCCAGGCCGACGTCGACGGCCGGATCTCCCCAGGTGTCAGGCTGTTACACGCGCCGCCACAGGGCGGGCGTGTTCGGCGGCTCCCAGCCCGGCAGCGAGGTGTGCGCGATCTGACAGACGTAGCTCAGACCGGCATAGGTGACCTGCGCGCCGAGCGCGTACGCCACATAGGGCGCCCAGGTGCCGCCGGTGGGCGGGGTGGGGCTGGTGGTCTTCGTGGGGGTGGGCGACGGCGACGGCGGCGTGCCCTGGATGTTGAGGACGAAGTCGAAGGTGGCCTGGCGGCCGGAGCCGACGATCTGCACGTTCATCAGCAGCGCGGGATCGAACAGGGTGTCCGTCGAGTTGCGGGGCTCGTTCGGGAAGTACAGCTGGGTGGTCAGGATCGGCCGGCCCGGCGCCTGCACCTTGACGTGGATGTGCCGGGTACGCCCCGGGTACAGCCCCGGCACGATGCTGGTGAGGGTGAACTTGCCCTGGGTGTCGGTGAGCTGGTGCCCCCGGAAACGGTTGCCCACGTTGTCGTAGTTGCCGCCGTTGTCGGCCTGCCAGAAGTCCAGCAGCGCCCCGGCGATCGGCTGGCAGGCCAGCCCGACGACGTAGCCCGTCAGGGTCAGCGCGGTGCCCGGTCCGTCGGCGATCGAGGTGCGCAGCGGCGATCCCGGCTTGAAGTAGGGGCCTTCGATCTGCGGCGGCGTCAGGTCGTCGTCGTCACAGGACTCGGGCGTGGCCGCCAGTGGCTGGCCGGAGGGCGTACGCGCCAGCGCCGGCACCCCGGCCAGCAGCGGAACGGCGGGCGCGATCATGGCCGCGCGCAGCAGGGTCTTGCGGGACACGCCGTTGGCCCGGGACTCTTCGGTACGCGGTTCTTCTTCGTCGCTCATGACTTCTCCGTTCGTGGGGAAGGGACCGGGGACGGCGGCTCCTGGCCGCCGTCCCCGGCGGTATCAGCAGGCGCCCTGGTCCGACCAGACCGCCCAGGAACCGGGCGCGCCCGGCTCCGCACCGGTCGACCACCAGGTCGACTTCCACCGGTGGCCGTTGTAGGACACCTGGTCGTCCGGCGCGTACGGGGTGGCGGCGTTCCACTCCGGCAGGCCGCCGCAGCCGCCGCTGCTGCCGCTGACGGTCAGCGTGAAGGTCGCGCTGTGCGTCGCCGACGCGCCGACACCGGTCACGGTCAGGGTGTAGGTGCCCGCCGTCGCTCCGGCCGCCACCGCGACGGTCAGCGTCGCGCTGTTGCCCGAGGTCACCGTGGTGGGGCTCACCGAGGCGGTGACGCCGGTGGGCGCGCCCGACACCGACAGGGCGACCGATTGAGCGCTGCCCGACGTGGTCGTCGTCGAGACCTTCGGGCTGGTCGACGCGCCCGGAGCCACGGTGGCCGACGTCGGCGACAGGCTGACGGAGAAGTCGTCGCCGGTCGGCTGGGTCGTCACCGTCACGGTGTACGAGGCGGTGTGCGACCCGCTGGCCGCGCTGCCGTTGACCGTGACCGTGGCCGATCCGGTCGCCGCCGAGGCGCTCGCCGACAAGGTGAGCGTGCTGGACCCGCCGGAGGTGACGGTCGCCGGGCTGAACGTCGCGGTCACGCCGGACGGCAGGCCGCTGGCGGACAGCGTGACCGACTGGGCGCTGCCGGCGGTCGTCGCGGTCGAGACGGTGGTGGTCACGCTCGCTCCACGCTGGACAGTGCCACTGGTCGGGCTCACCGCCACCGAGAAGTCGTTGGTGGCCGTCGAGCACTGCGCCTCACCGCTCTGCGCGGGCACGCTGACGGCGTCCCACGCCGCCTTGACCGTGCGGCACTCCTGCGAGGCGGCGCCGAACAGGTTGACCGCCGCGCGCAGCGTCGCGGTACGCACGTTGACGTAACGCCAGCTCGACGTCTTCAGATTCAGCGCGCCCATGTAGATCTGGCCGGCCTTCTGGATGCCGATGCCGGTGACCGAGCCGCCGTTGCAGGTCGGGCTCGACGGGTTGCCGCCGCCCCCGGCCGAGCCGATCGCGGTCAGGTAGAACCAGTGGTTGTTCGGTCCGGCGGCCGAGTGCACCTCGGTGTTCGGGATCGCCGACGAGTAGCAGTTGGGGTCGCCCAGCGCCTGCGGGTTGTACATGTTGCGGATCGGGCCGCTGCCGGTGAGGTTGACCTCCTCGCCGACCAGGAAGTCCGGCGGGTCGTTCGGGTTGTTGGCGTACGCCTCGGTCAGCGCGCCGAAGATGTCCCCTGTGGACTCGTTGAGGCCGCCGTTCTCGTTGCCGGAACCGGCGCCGCCCGGGGTCGTCTGGAAGATCGCGTGGCCGAACTCGTGCGCCACGACGTCCATCGAGGTGGCCTGCCCGGTGTTGGACTGGTTGTGGCCGAAGTTGGTGTAGCTGCCGTTCCAGTACGCGTTGACCTCGTTCAGCCCGACGCGCGCGGGGAAGCCGCCGCCGCTGCCGTTGATGCCGTTGCGGCCGAGCCAGGCGCCGAGCATGTCCCACTCGCGCTGGACGGCGTACAGGGCGTCGACGCACGCGGTCTCCAGGCTGGTGCCGGTCCCGTTGCCCCACGAGTCGTCGGTCCCGGTGTACGCGCCACCGCTCTGGCCGCCGCACTGCAGGCCCGGCCGGGTGTTGTCGGTCATCGAGTACGAGCCGCCGGAGCCGCTGGTGCCCAGGGTCACCTGGCCGTTGTAGTAGCCGTTGCCGCTGCCTTCCCGGACGTCGTCCCGGAGATCGAGGACGTGGGCGTCGGCGGCGTCGACGACGACGTGCAACCGGCTCGGCGCGTTCGCGCGTACGCCTTCCAGCACGACCTCGTAGGCCAGCCGGTCGCCGCTCGGGGCGGCGAAGACGACCAGCCGGGCGGCGGTCGCCCGCTCGACCTTGCTGAGCTGCTTTCGTGCGACAGCCGTCGCCCGGCCCGCCGAGATCGTCGGCGTGACCGACGCGAGGCGTACGCCCCGGCCGAGCGCGGAGGCGGTGTCCCGGACGGTGCCGGCCTGGTCGGTCACGACCACGGCGTCGCCGCCGAGCACCGGCAGACCGCGGAAGCTGCGTTCGTAGGAGACGTACTGGAATCCACCGGACCCGGCGACGACGTCGCGGCGTACGAAGGATTCGTTCGGACCCTTGGCCAGCGCGTCGAGGCCGCCGTCGGCGACCCGGTCGGCGGCCCGTGCGGCGAGCGCGCTCGCCTGAGCCGCTGACGGCGCGGCCGCCGGCGGTGTCTCCGGTCTGGCACTGGCGAGCGAGACACCTGGCATCACCAGGGCCAGACCCGCCACCGCGGCGGTGGCCGCGAGGGTGATCCGGAGTCGGATGGGCTTCACGGGGTTGTTCTCCTTTGTGGGGGTGGGGGGGCCGGCCTGGGCGCTGGTGGACGCCCAGGCCGGCAGGGGGAGGAAACCGTGAGGTCTCTAGCAGGCGCCGCGGTCGGCCCAGGCGGACCAGGAACCGGGAGCGCCGGGTTCGGCTCCGGTGGACCACCACGTCGACTCCCAGCGACGGCCGTTGTAGGACACGTCGTCACCGGGGGCGTACGCCGTCGTGGCGCTCCAGCCGGGCAGGCCGCCGCAGCCCTGCGGCGGAGTCGTCGGCCCACCGGTGGGCCCGGTGGTCGGCGTGCTGGTGGGCGGGGTGCTGCCGCTGACGGTCAGCGTGAGCCCGTACGCCTGGAGGATTTCGTTGACCGGCTGGAAGTAGGTCGTGCCGCCGGAGGAGCAGTCGCCCGAACCGCCGGAGGTCACGCCCTGCGCCTGGTCACCGGCGATGAGCGAGCCGCCCGAGTCGCCCGGTTCGGCGCAGACGTTGGTGCGGATGAGCCCCGTGACCGTCCCCTGGGAGTAGGTCACGGAGGAGTTGAGGGCGTTGATGGTGCCGCAGTGCCACCCGGTCGTCGAGCCCGATCGGCAGACCGACGCGCCGACCCCGGCCGCCTGCGATCCGGCCACCGGCACCGTGCCCGGATAGCGGTTGACCAGCGCCCGCGAGGTGTTGCCGGCGGCGGTGCGCACCCAGGAGTAGTCGTTGCCGGGGAAGCTCGATCCGGCGAACGTGCCACTGGGCTGCGTCGTCGTGGCGCCCGTCGTGCCGCAGTGCCCGGCCGACACGAAGCCGCCCGTCACCGCGAACCCGACCGAGCACCGGGTGCCCGCGCCGATGTAGTACGCGTTGCCGCCGATGACGTCGATCAGCGGTCGCGGCTGCTCCACACTGGACTCGAAGCGTACGGAGCCCGACGGCGCGCCGCTGGCCGCCGCCCAGGACCGAGCCGCGGCCAGGCCGCCGTCGCGGTAGAGCACGACGACGCGGTTGGTGCGCACATCGGCGTACCAACCGGGAACCTGCCGGGGTGCCGACGCCGCGTGACTGTCGAGCCGCCCGCTGGCGGCGAGCAGTTGTGCCTCGCTGCGGTCGACCACGACCGGGACGGCCCCGTCCGCCCGGACGCGAGCGCTCTCGGCGGCGCTCGTCACCGCGACCGTCAGCACCGAGGCGTCCTCGTTGAGATACGCCCCGCCGAATCGATCACGGAGGCCGTGACGCAGGCGCTCCTCCGTACGCGCGAACGCCGCCTGCCGGCCCAGCCGGGCCAGCGCCTGGTCGGGACTGACACCCAGGGTGCGGGCCAGTTCCTCGACCATGCCGCGGTCGGCGGCGACCGGCACGGTCGCGGGTGCGACCGAACCGGCGGAGGCCGCCGACGTGATCACCATGGCGGCGGCCACCGCGGCCACGGCGATCAGACATGTTGTCAGCTTGGATCTGTTGACCATTCCTGGAATCTAGGAATGAAACTGATAACTTTATATTTCCAAATTGGTTATAGTCTTAACGATAAGACGGCGTGAACACCACGGTCCACGGCCGGGGCGCCGTGACCGGCCCGATCTGTGCCGCCGGGGAAGGCCCCGCCAGGGTTTCCGCCGCGATCCGGCCGAACCGTTCGGCCGCCGGGTGCGGCGACTGTGCCGGCCAGGCCGCCGACACGGTACGCCGCAGCGGGTTTCCGTCCAGGGCACGCCAGACGACGCGAGGTTCCCGGCGGGCGGCCGACTCCGGCTCGATCGCGACCCCTCGGCCCGCCAGGACCAGGCCGAGCAGGAACTCCGGGTTGCTCGCGTGGCGTACGCGGTTGGGGACGAAACCGTTGTCCCGGCACACTTCCAGCACGTGATCGTGCCAGCCCGGCGCGGTCGCCCGCGGTGGCAGGACGAGATCCTGACCGGCCAGATCGGACAGCCGGACCGCGCCGAGCCGGGCCAGCGGCGACAACCGCGGCACCAGTACGCCCAACGCCACCGTGACCGGCGGGCCGAACCGCAGATCCGGCGCGTCGACCGGATGACTGATCAGGCCGACGTCCAGCCGGGCCTCGGCCAGCAGCCGAACCTGTTCGCCGGTCGTCAGCTCTTGCAGGTCGACGTCCAGCCCCGGCGCCTGTTCGCTCAGCTCCCGCAGCAACGCCTGCAACGTCACGGCCGGAGTGTCCGGCTGCACTCCGGCACGCAGCGTACCGAGGTGGCCGTCGCGGGCCAGCCGCATCAGCGACCGCAGCCGCTCCTCCCCGGCGAGCAGCGTACGCGCCTCGTCGAGGAGCAGCCGTCCGGCCGCTGTCAGCTCGATCCGGCGACGCGACCGGTCGAACAGCTCGACCGCCAGCTCCCGTTCCAGCCGCTGGATCGACTGGCTGAGCGGCGGCTGGGCGATGCCCAGCCGGTCGGCGGCCCGGCCGAAGTGCATCTCCTCCGCGGTCACCACGAAGTACCGCAGATGCCGGAAGAGATCCATTCCCCGACAATACGTCGGTGGAGATCTTCGACAACCTCGGCGTGGACGCCTGGCTGCACGCGGTCGACCTCGGCACCGGCCGCGAGATCGGGTCCGGCTCCGACGACCAGGTGGTGATCGCGTCAGTCGTCAAGATTCTGCTGGTCCTGGAGTTCGCCCGGCAGGTCGCGCAAGGGCAGCTCGATCCGGCCGAACGAGTCGTCGTCCGGGCCGCCGACCGGCTCGGTGGCTGGGGCACTGCCGGCTGTGCGGACGACGTCGAGTTGTCGCTGCGCGATCTGGCGTACTTCGCCATGTCGGTCAGCGACAACACCGCCGCCGACCTCCTCGCCCGGCGGGTCGGCCCGGACCTGCTGCCGGTGCTCGCGGCCGAACTCGGCCTGACCCGCACGCACATCATCGGGAGCCCGCGCCAGGTCCTCGAATCCGTCTTCGCCGACGTGGGCGCGTACGACGCCGACGAGTTCGCGCGTGTCTTCCGCGACCTGCCCGACGATCAGATCCGCGCGTTGCGCGTCTACGATCCCGCCCGGACCAACTCCAGCACGCCTCGCGAGCTGACGCGACTGCTGACACTGATCTGGCAAGACCGGGCCGGACCGCCGGCGGCCTGCGCGATGGTCCGCGACTGGATGTCCCGGCAGCTGTCGCGCACCCGCCTGCCGTCCGGCTTCCCGCCCTCGGTCCAGGTCGCGGGCAAGACCGGCACCCTGCCCGGCCTGCACCTGGAGGCGGGTGTCGTCGAATACCCCGACGGCGGTCGCTACGCGGTCGCGATCGGCGCCCGCACCCGGCGGCCCGGCACGCGCGGCATCGACGTGGACCTGGCGATCGGCCAGGCCGCGCGCGCGGCCGTGGATACCTTGCGCGCGCTGTGATCAAGGCCTCATCCGCTCGTACGCACAACGCCCCGTCGCTGGGCCGATACGCGTACGGATATCGCGACCGCGATCCGATCGTCTTGGACCGCGCCGGAACGGCGGTGTTTGCCTGGGTCATGACTTCTTCGCAGGAAACGCCGCTCGGCCGCCGCCGGTTCATCGGCACCGCCGCCCTCGTCGGCACCGGGGCCGCCCTGGCCGGCGCCGCCGCTCCGGCCGCAGCCGCCGCCCCGTCGCCCTTCCGCCGCGCCGCCGGCGCCACCGGAGCCGCGGGCGCTTCGGGCACCTCGGGTGCTTCGGCGAAGGCGACCTTCCGCTGGCTGGGCACCTCCGGCTGGCGGATCGACGTCGGGGACAAGACGGTGCTGGTGGACCCTTATCTCAGCCGCTACTCGACGGGCCTGTTCGACGGGCACTTCGATCCGGCGACTCCGCTGACCGTGGACGAGGCACGGATCGGCGGCCATCCCGGCACGCCGGAGACCATCCTCGTCACTCACACGCACTGGGACCACTACAACGATGTCCCGCACATCGCCCAGGGGTCCGGCGCCCGGGTGTTCGGGACCTTGACGGCGTACCACCTCGGGCTGGCGTACCAGCTTCCGGCGGGGCAGCTCAGCCCGGTCAAGGGCGGCGAGGTGATGGACTTCGGTGCGTACACGGTGGAGGTCGTGAGTTCGTTGCACAGCCGGAACGGCTCCTACTCGCTGGCCTTCCCCGGCGTACGCGTGGCGGTGCCGCCCCGGCCGCAGACGGTGCAGGACCTGCCGGAGGGCGACACCCTCGCCTACCAGGTGAGCGTCGCGGGCGGCCCGAAGGTGTTCTTCATGGGCGCCAGCGACTTCGCCGAGCGAAACCTCACCGGGCTCGCCCCCGATGTGGCGATGATCGCCGTGCCGGCCACCGACGTGACGCAGGCCTACGTGCCGCGCCTGCTGGCGGCGCTGGACCATCCGGCAGTCGTCGTCCCGGTGCATTGGGACGACTTCGAGACGCCTTTGCAGAACCCGCCCTCGGTCAGCCCGAGCGACCGCAAGCGGCTGGACCTCTTCGTCGCGGCCGTCCGTGCGACCGCCCCGCGTACGCGGATCGTCGTGCCGGAGTACCTGACGCCGTACACGTTCTGACCGGGTCCGGCCTATGACGCTGGATCAGGGATCCGGGTCGAATCTTGGGGCATGATTCGACCGAGATCCCTGATCCAGCGCCGTCTGCCGCAGGGCGGTTTAGGAGAGGGGGAACTTCTGGGCGCCGCTGCCGTTGCAGTCCCAGATCTGCAACCGGGTCCCGTTGGCGGTGTTACCGCTGGGCGAGTCCAGGCACCGGCCCGACTGCGGGTTCTTCAACGACCCGTCCGCCTGCTGCTGCCACACCTGCGCCCCCGTGCCG
>JABFYB010000141.1 GCA_013361475.1 Hamadaea sp. | reverse complement strand
CACCCCGCAGCCACAGCCGGCCCAGACGCCGCCGCGGTCGCCGTTCGCCCAGCCGCTGGCGCTGGAGAGCGGGCCGGTGCAGCGGCAGACGCCGCCGCAGCGCCCCGGGCCGGCCGGTCGCCCGGCGTACGAGCAGCCCCCGCCGCGGGTGTTCGAAGCTCCGTCCGCCCCGGTCGTCCCGCCGATGCCCGAGCCGGTCAACGGCCGCTCGATGCCCGCGTGGTCCGACCTCACCGGGGCCAACGGCCGCTCGGCCGCGCCGGTCAACGGCTCCGGCGCGCCCGACCACGATCCACTGCCGACCCGCCGTCCGCAGGAGAACTGGACGGTCGACGGTGAGCTGATGTCCGACGGCGTGGGCATCCCGCGCCAGATGCCGACCTCGCCCGAGGCGATGCCGACGACGGGTACGCCGCCGATCAGCAGCGTCCCGGTCAGCGGCTACCCGGTCAGCGGTGCTCCGGTCAGCGGCTACCCCATCAGCGGCGTACCGGTCAGCTCCAGCCCGGTCAGCTCGGCTCCGGTCAGTTCGACCCCGGTCAGCGGACCGGGGAGCGCCACACCGACGGCTCCGTCGCTGCCGGTCTGGCCGCCGGTCACCATGCCGACGACGCCCAACATCCCGGTCACGCCGTCCATCGGCGAGGCGCTGCCGCAGCGCCCGACCGAGCGGACGCCGGACTACCCGGCCGTTCCGGCGGCCCAGGCGGAGCCGCGGCCGACCCTCGCGTACGTGCCGCCCGCTCCGGCCATGCCGGAACGGCAGGTGCCGCCGGCCGACGAGACGATGGAACTGCCGATCTTCCGTGAGCTGGAGTCGGCCTGGTTCCGGACGCGCAAGCCGGCCGCCGGTGAGCTGGCCGACGCCGCCGACGCCTCGGCGACGGCGCAGTTCCCGCGGATCACCGCGGAGACGGCGGCTGGGCAGTACGCCACCGTTCCCGCGACCGAGCAGGCCACGGGGCAGTATCCGACGGTTGCCGGCGGGGGCTCGCGGGACGGAGCGGAGCAACAGCGTTCGAGCACGATGGCGGGTAGTGCAGGCATGGGGAGCAACGACCGGCCCTCGGGCTACACGGTTCCGGCGCCGTACGCGCCGAGCTGGCAGACGATCGCCGACGACGGCTGGAAGGCCGCCACGGCCGCCGCGTCCGCGACGAACGAGGACGCGAGCGAGGTGACCGGCTCCGGTCTGCCCAAGCGGGTTCCGATGGCGCAGCTGGTCCCCGGTGGTGTGGACAAGGGCGGCACGACGCTGGAGCGGCGTACGCCCGAGGGTGTTCGCGGCCTGCTCTCCGCATACCACCGCGGTGTGCAGCGAGGCCGTACGCAGCAGAAAGACGATGACTCGACCGCTGGTTCGCACCCGAACGGGCGGCAAGGTGGCAAGGAGCATGAGGCATGACATCAACGCAGGATCTGGGTTGGCTTCTGGCCAACTTCGCGGATCGCGTCCCCGGAGTCGCCCACGCGGTCGCAGTCTCCGCCGACGGCCTGCTCCTGGCGTCGTCACGTGACCTGCCGCGGGACCGAGCCGACCAGCTGGCGGCGATCTCCTCCGGCCTGGTCAGCCTGACCCAGGGCGCCGCTCGGTGCTTCGAGGGCGGGGCTGTCCTCCAGACCGTCGTGGAGATGGACAACGGGTTCCTGTTCCTGATGTCCATTTCGGACGGTTCGTCGTTCGCCGTTCTCGCCGCGCGCAGTTGCGACGTCGGCCAGGTCGGTTACGAGATGGCGCTGCTGGTGGACCGGGTGGGCGACGCGCTCACGCCGGCGCCGCGGGCGGCGGCGGGCATGCTCAACTAACTGAACACGCGAGCGGTACCAACCCGCCGTGGAGGGTCCACAGCGGGTTTGGAAGGGGGTGAACGGCTAGATGGTTGAACGCGAAGAACCGACCGGTGCGCTGGTTCGGCCGTACGCCGTTACCCGAGGTCGCACCCGGCCCAGGCTGGAGATCGCGATCGAAGCGCTGGTGGAGACGACCATGCGAGGCCGGTCGGCACAGTCGACCAAAGGCGCGGGCCGGGAACACCAGCACATCGCCTCACTGTGCGACGGCCGCCTGCAGTCGCTGGCCGAGATCGCGGCGCGGATGCAGCTGCCGCTCGGCGTGGCGCGGGTTCTCATCGCTGATATGGCCGCGGATGGCCTCGTCGCGGTCTATGAGCCGACCTCGTTCGAGACCAATGACGCAGTAGGCACTGAGTTGCTGGAGAGGGTGCTGAGTGGACTTCGGAGGCTCTGAAATGTCGCACCGTCCTAACGCGGGACGGGTGACCTCGGCGAAGATCGTCATCGCCGGTGGCTTCGGCGTGGGCAAGACCACGCTGGTCGGCTCGGTATCGGAGATCACCCCGCTGACCACCGAAGCGATCATGACGTCTGCGGGCGTCGGGGTCGACGACACCCGGCAGGTGCCGGGCAAGACGACGACCACGGTCGCGATGGACTTCGGCCGGATCTCGATCGACCGCGACCTGATCCTGTACCTGTTCGGTACGCCCGGCCAGACCCGATTCTGGTTCATGTGGGACGAGCTGGTGCGGGGTGCGATCGGTGCGGTCGTCCTCGTCGACACCCGGCGGTTGGCCGACTGCTTCGCGGCGATCGACTTCTTCGAGCACCGCAAGCTGCCGTACGTCGTCGCGATCAACTGCTTCGACGGCACGCAGTACCACTCCGAGCAGGACGTTCGCGACGCGCTCGCGATCTCCCCGGAGGTTCCGGTGCTGCCGTGCGACGCCCGCGGCCGGGAGTCCACCAAGCAGGTGCTGATCGGCCTGGTGGAGTACGTGCTGAGCATGCGGCGGACGCGTACCGGTATTCCGGCCTGACGCTGACCACGAAAAGAGCGGCCCCCTGACGGGAGCCGCTCTTTTCCGCGTTCCGGTGTTGTGCGCCGACGGGGGCGTTGAGCGGGCTGAGCGGGCCTCAGAGCCGCTGCCAGGCGCTGCCCTTGGCCTGGAAGAGGGCGAGGACCTCGGGGGCCATACCGCCGTGGTCGATGGGGCTGAAGCCGTACGCACCGGCGACGCCGTCATAGGGCGTGGACTCCAGTGCGCCCCGCAGCCGTCGCCCCTCCACCGTAGAGACGCGCCGGGCGGCCGCGGCGACCAAGGCCAGCGCGTCGGCGGCGTACGGCATGCAGCCGCTGAACGAGCCGTACTCCTGGTTGTAGCGGTTGACGAACAGCCGGATCTCCCGGCCGCTGGCGGTGTTCACGATGAACGGCGCCCCGGCCAGCACCGGCGAGTAGAGGACGAAGACACCCTCCATGACGGAGGCGTTGTCCTCCTTCAGGGTGTCGTCGTCGATCGCCGTCGGCGGCAGGTAGACCGCCGGGTTCTCGTCGGTGTCCTTGAGGGCCTGCACGGCGCGTACGGCGTTGGCGGGAGACGTCCAGACGACCACGGCGTCCGGCTTCTCCTCGACCGCCCGCGCGGCGGCGCCGGCGAAGTCCTTACCCGAGGCGGCCAGCTCGACGGTGTCCACCAACTTGCGCCCAGCCGCCGCCAGGGCGGCCTTCGTCGCGCGTACGCCGTCGGCGCCCAGGGTGTCGTCGGTCGACAGGATGACGACGTTCTTCTGGCCGGCGGCCCGGATACGCCGGGCGAGCCGCGTCGCGACGTCCGAGGCGTTCGGCGCGAGCTTGTAGGTGAACTTCCGCGTGCTCAGCGGAATGGAGATGGCATCGGCGGCGCAGAACGACAGGTACGGCACGTGTTTCGCCTCGGCCACCTTGAGCGTGGCGAACGCGGCCTCGGCGCTCAGCCCGCCGATGATGGCGGCTACGCCCATCCCCGCGAACTCCTCGGCGATGTCGGTCGCCGTCGCGCCGTCGCTCTGGTTGTCGCGGACGACGACCTCGAGCTTGCGATAGCTGTCGCCGACGCGTACGCCGTCGACGTTCAGCTCGGCCAGGGCGATGGCGATGGCGCGCTCCTGCAGGCGGCCGGAGACCGTGCCGCTGCCCGAGAGTTCCAGCGTCGCGCCGACCCGGATCGGGTCGGGACTCATCACCTTGTTCTCGGTGGCAGTCGCCGACGAACCGTTGAGGACGCCGCACCCGGTGAGCGTCGACCCCGCTGCCACCGCGGCTCCCAAGGAAAGGAATCCGCGCCGGGTGACACTCATGAACCGCCTCCGAACCTGATACTGCTGCTGGCGTATGCTCTCGCCTCGCCACATGTAAGGTCAAGCCCCAGCCGTGTAACTTACTTCACGGCTGGGGCTGCCCGAAGAGGTTCGAATGCTACCTGCCGTAGCCCGCCGTCCGGTAGCCGTAGTCGTCGCGGTCGCCACGGTCGTCGTTGTCGCGGCTGAAGTCCCAGCCACCAGCCGATTCCCGGCCGGGACGGCCGCCGACGGCGTAGCCGTTGACCTCCTGGCCCCGACGCCAACCCCGGAAGTAGCCCGAGGTGTG
The DNA here is from genome assembly GCA_013361475.1 of Hamadaea sp. Lineage (GTDB taxonomy): Bacteria > Actinomycetota > Actinomycetes > Mycobacteriales > Micromonosporaceae > Hamadaea. The sequence goes on along the minus strand of JABFYB010000141.1, from coordinate 6,433 downwards.
CTGAGCCAGCCGCTGCGGGTCGCGGACGATGCGCAGCGGGCGCTCGGGAGCCGCGATCGGTGAGCCCGGCACCAGGTTGGCCTGCGGTACGCGCTTCGGCAGCCCGGCCCGGGTCTGCTCGGCGATGTCCGGGTGCGAGGCGTGCTCCGCCGCCCGCCAGCCGAGATCCATCTCGGAGTTCCAGGTGGGCTCGTCCTCGACGGCCTCGTCGGCCTGCCCCGTGAACCAGGCGGACCGGACGGTCGAGAAGATCAGCAGGTCGCCGTCGGCGTCATCGGGGACCGAGACGTTGGCGTCCAACGGGTCCGGGCTGCTGCTGCGCCGGGACCGGCCCGGGAGCGGCTCCTCGAGCGCGCTGGCGTCGACCAGGCGCAGCGCGGGCGGCTCGGGCAGCTTCAGGTCGTCGGCCAGCCACGGCGGCGTGACCTTGTCGTAGCCGCCGGTCCCGAAGTCGCGGGACTCCGGCTCCGGGGCGTATGCCTCGGGCTCCTCCCGCTCGCCGAGCAGCGGCCAGCTCGACCGGGCGCCCGGCACCTCGCCACCGTTGACCGGTGCGCTCGGGCGGCTCAGCGGGAACACGATCTCCGCGGCGGCCGCCCCGACGCCCTGCTCGTCCAGTGCGGACGGGCCGGGTTCGGCCACCGGCGCGGCGAGCCGCTCGGCGCGAGCACTGTTGATCGCGGCCTGGCTGAGCTTCGGCACGAACGGCGCACCGGTCTCCGCCGGAGTGACCCGGGACGGCATCGGCTCGGCCTCGACCGGTACGCGCTGCGCCGGAACCGGGTTGGGCTGCGCCATCGGCTGGACAACCGGCTGTGGCGTCAACACCGGCTGGGCCGACACGGGCTGCGGCGGCGCGGTTTGCGCGACGGCGACCGGCTGCGGCTGAGCGACCGGCTGCGGTTGGAGGATCGGCTGCGGCTGAGCGACGGGTTGCGGTTGGAGGACCGGCTGCGCGGCCATCGGCTGTGCCGCCGGCTGCTGAACGACCGGCTGTTGGACGGGGGGTTGCTGAACGACCGGCTGCTGGACCGGGGGTTGCTGAACGACCGGCTGCTGGACTGCGGGCTGCTGGACGACGGCCTGGGCGGCGGTCGGCTGCACCATCGGTACGCCCACGGCCGGGGTCGGCTCGAAGCCCGGCGGCAACGGGGCGGCCGGCGACACCGGGACCGGAACGGGACTGGCCGAGACGGGCACGGCCGACGTCGGGCTGGCCGAGACCGGGGCCAGCGGCGCCCGGTTACGGCGGGCGGCCGGAAGCCGGGTGACCGGGGGTTCGGGTGCTTCGCGTACCGCACGCAGCGGCGTGATGGGCGTCGTGACACGACGGCCCTTGGCCGGAGCCGGGGTCGCGACCCGGGCCGCGACGGAGTCGATCAGCGCGGCGCAGGCGGCGTCGCAGGCCCGGACGGCGGCCACGGCCTGCCGGACGGTCTCCGCGATGGCGCTGGTCAGATGCTTGGTGACGCCGCCACGGCGGGGCGTCTCCGCGATCGCGACGCGCAACGCGGTCACCGCCTCCAGCGCGCTGGCGTGGTCGGTGACGCCGGACGCGGCGACCTGAGCGGCCACCGAGTCGACGGCCAGCGCGGTGTCGCGATTGCGGCCGGTGGCCGGGGCGGCGAGCAGACCGGGTTCGGGGAGGAGGTCCAGAATGGTCAGCGCCACCGGCTCCGCCGGGTCCGGGTACGCCCGGAGCGCCGCCGGATACAGCTCGCGAAGCACCTCGCGCAGGGCGCCGGCCGCACCGTGGCGGCCGTGGGTCAACGCCGAATGGGCCGAGAGGACGGGCTTGAGCCCCGCCAGGTCCCGAGGGGCCGGACCGGCCTGGGCCGACAGCGCACCGGCCTGCAGCGCCCGGGCGAGACCGACGGCCCGGCGCTCGGCCGGCTCCGACTCGATCTCCTCCTGGGACTCGTCGTCGGCGAACCGCTCGGCGTAGTCGTCGGCCGCGTCGTCGTCGACGACCGACAACGGCCGGCCCGCCGTCGTCAGCAGCATGGTCACAAGGTGGTCGTCGCTGTCGGCGGCGACCGCCACTCCCGACGGAGCGCTGGAGCGCTCGGCGAGCAGGCTGCTGAGCGTCGCATACCCGTTCGCGTCGTCGCCGATCTCGCAGACCTCCAGCAACCGGCCTGAATCGTCGACGACGGCAGCGGTCAGCCAGCCCTCTTCGCCGGCCACGCCTGTGTCGGCCGAAGCCAAACCGCAATACACCCGAACGAGCGCCACGGCGTTGTCCTCCTCCCGGGACTGTCGTGTGCCAAGGTTTGATGCTGCCTTGGAACTGTCAGTCGCGCCAGTCCACGATGCCGGAGATCTTGCCGATCACCGTACGCCAGCCGAGACTTGCCTGTTGTGCCCCGATTTTGCGGACCCGCCGCTTGGCGAGGAACCCGCCGACGCCGCCCGAGTTGGCCGACCGGAGCGCCTCGTCGAGGTCGTCCAGCGGTGAACCGGGGGACAGCATGCCCAGCACGTCGTTGAGGCGCAGCGAGTACGCGAGGTCCCGGGCGACCTCGCCGGCGCTGAGGATGAGGTTCGGGTCCCACGCGTCGTGGCCGCCGCGCAGGTTCTCCACGACCAGGTCGAGTTCGTAGGTGTCGTCGTCGGCCGGTTCGACCTGGTCGACGTCGATCTCGTCGGCCAGGCGCGCCCACTCGGGCAACTGGGACATGTCGTTGGCCGCGCCCGACTTCACGAACTCCACCAGGCCTTCGGCGCTCTTGAAGAGCAGCAGCTTGCCCTTGTGCGTGAGGAACAGGGGGACCTCTTCGACGTCCTCCTCCGCGGCCTCGTCCTCCTCGGCCGCGTCGTCCTCGTCCTCGTCGTCGGAGGATTCGGCGGACTCCTCGTCGTCGATCGGCTCGAGGTCGACGCTGGTGTCGGAGGCCTTGCCGGACTTCCGCGACTTGCCGTCCTCGTCGTCGGCCTGGCCCAGCGCTTGCCGGGTCAGCTCCTCCTCGTCGAAGTCGGGCAGCTCTTCCTCGTCGTCTTCGAGCACGGCGTCCGGCTTCCGCGCGAACGGGTCGTCGTCCTCCGGCCGCTCGGAGACGTCTGTCGGGGCGAACGACGTCGACGATCGATAGGCCCGCAGCGTGAAACCGCTTCCGCGCGGCAAGGCGATTTCGACCGGGTCGATGGCCAATTCGCCCCAGAACTCGGTGGGTTCCTCCGCCACAGCGGCCTCCTGGACTGTCCTGTCGGTGACTCAACGCACAACCCTAGTCGTTGGGCGCACGGTCCGTGCGCCCGGATCGGTGACTTGTCCACAGGGCGTACGCCGGGTCGGGTCACCGCGACGTGAGCAGGCATTCGTCGGGCAGCTCGAACCAGCGCAGCTCCTCGAAACGGGGGGAGACCCCGGCCCCGGCCGTGCCGTCGGCGTACGCCCGGTCGGCGTGCTTGTCGAAGACGTCACGGGCGTACGCGAGATAGTCGGGCAGCGCGCTCTCGGGAGCTCGCTCGTGCTGGGTCGGATGCCGCAGCCGCCCGGTCGCGTCGTAACGCAGCCGGTCCAGCCGCAGCGGCGGTTCGACGATGCCGTCGGAGTGCCGCCACAACCCCGTACGCGCGTCGAACCGGTAGTCGGGCAGCAGCCGCCAGCCGTACGCCGCCACGAGGTGCACCGCCTCGACGATGTACTGGTAGACCGCCTCCGAGATGAAGTAGTTGAAGCTGACCCGGACCCAGCCCGGCTTGATGCCCTCACAGCCGGCGAGGATCTCCTGCTCGAATCGGTGCGACCGGTCGAGGTCGATGCCGAGCAGCCGGTGGCCGTAGGGTCCCGCGCACGAGCAGCCACCCCGGGACTGGATGCCGAACAGGTCGTTGAGGAGGGCCACCACATAGTTGTGGTGCAGATAGCGGCGGGTGGGAGCGCGTACCACGAAGGAGACGATCGAGAGGCGCTCGGCCTCGAGATTGCCGAGCACGTCGAGGTGGGGGTCGAGGCGCCAGGACGCGATGGCCCGGCGCAGGAAGTCCTCCTCCTGGGCCCGGATGACCCCGGCCCCGACCGCCTCCTTGAGCTGGAAGACCAGCCCGGCGCGGATGTCGCCGACGATGGCCGGGGTGCCGCCCTCCTCGCGGTGCGCGGGGTCGGCGAGGTAGTGGTGTTCGACGGCGTTGACGTAGTCCACCGTGCCGCCGCCGGGAACCGTCGGTACGCGATTGCGCAGCAGTTCGCGCCGCACGACGAGGACGCCCGAGCTGCCGGGCCCGCCGACGAACTTGTGTGGCGACAAGAAGATCGCGTCCTTGTACGCCAACGGATAGCGGGTACATCGCCCGGACATCTCGATCTCGACATAGGGCGCCGCCGCCGCGAAGTCCCAGAACGACAGCGCGCCGTGCCGATGCAGCAGGTCCGAGATGCCATGGGTGTCGCTCACGATGCCGGTGACGTTGGACGCCGCCGAGAACGAACCGATCTTGAGGGGGCGGTCGGCGTACCGGACGAGTTCGCGTTCCAGCGCCTCGACGTCGATGTGGCCGTCGTGGTCCTCCGGAATGACGACGACGTCGGCGACGGACTCCCGCCACGGCAGTTCGTTGGAGTGATGCTCGAACGGGCCGATGAACACCACCGGACGCTCGGCCGCCGGTATCTGGTCGCGGAGCTGGTAGCGATCGTCCAGTTCGGCCGGCAGCCGGATGCCGAGGATGCCGACCATCTTGTCGATGGCGCCGGTCGACCCGGACCCGGCGAAGATCACGACGGTGTTCTCGTCCCCGCCGACCGCGTCGTGGATGATCCGCCGCGCGTCCTCCCGCAGGTGAGTCGTCTGCCGTCCGGTGCCGGAGGACTCGGTATGCGTATTGGCGTACCGGGGCAGCACCTCGTCCCGGACGAAGTCCTCGAGAAAGCTCAGCGCACGGCCCGACGCGGTGTAGTCGGCGTACGTGACCCGGCGAGGGCCGTAAGGACCCCACATGACCTGGTCGTCGCCGATCACGGAGTCGCGTATCCGCGTCAGGAGCGGGCTGTCCATGCCTCAGTATGTGACCGCCGGGTCACTGCGCGCATCGGTCCCTCGGACCTCTATTGATGATCGTTGCGCCGGCCATGCTGTTTCAGCGGACAAATCGCGGGCTGAAACCGCTTGGCTGACGCAATGATCACGCGAGCTGCACGACCGTGTCGAAAGCGCTCGTTTCGGCGGATCGGTGGGTAACGAGGACAACCGTCCGGTCGGCGGCGTAGGCCAGCACCCGTCGCAGGACCTCGTCGGCATGCTGCGGGTCCAGGCCCTCGGTCGGCTCGTCGAGCAGCAGGACCGGCGGCGCGTGGAGCAGTGCTCGCGCCAGCGTCAGCCGCTGCCGCTGCCCGCCGGACATCGCGGCGCCCTCCTCGCCGACGAGGGTGTCCCAGCCATCGGGCTGCGCCTCGATCCAGTCGAGCAACCCCGCGGCCTCGGCGGCGGCGGTCCGTTCCTCCAGGGTGGACGGACGGCCCAGCGTCACGTTGTCCAGCACGCTCGCGTGGAACACGGCGGCGTCCGCGAACAAACCGCCCACCAAGTCGTACGCCTCATCCGGCAGCGGCCGGCCGTCGTATCGCACCACGCCGTCGCTGGGCTGGATCGCGCCGGAGAGAAGACCGAGCACCGTGGACTTTCCCGCGCCGCTCGGCCCGACGAGGGCGGTCTTCGACCCCGGCGGCAAGGTCAGCGAGAACCCCGCCAACGCCGGTACGCCGCCCTCGCGGTAGCGCACGGTGACGTCGTCCAGCCGAAGTTCACGCGGCTCCGACACCGCTGTTTCCGCCGTCTCCGTTCGCTGCAGATCACGGTTACGCATGTGATCTTGAGCCTCGGAAGCATGCGTAACCGTGATCTGCTGCTTATCCGCACGAGCGGCGGGGGCAGCGGTGGGGGCAGGCGGAGCGGGGGCGAGCAGCGGCCGCAGCCGAGCCAACGCCCCCGAGATCTCGGCGCGCTTGCGAGCCGCGGCGACCAGCGACAGCGCGATCTCGCCCGCGGCGAGCGTGCCGACCGCGAGGACGCCGATCCATACGCCGGGGACGTCCCGGGCGAGCGCGGCGAGCACGACTCCGGCGGCGGTCGCGGCGATCACCAGGGAGCCGAGGAGGTCCACGCCCAACGACCGGCGCGCCAGCCGTTTCTCCACCGTCGCCAGGTCGGCGGCGGTCGCGGCGGCGGCCTGCTCGAATGACGCACGCGCCCCGTACGCGGCCAGGTCGGCGGCGCCGTGGACGAGGTCGATCGTGGCGACGGCGTACGACGCCCGCAGGGGTGCGAGTTCGGCGCCGGCGGCGGACGTCATCCGGGCGGCCAGCGCCGGGAGGAGCAAGCCGCAGATCAGGAGGCCGACGGCCAGCACCAGTCCGGCGAGCGGTTCGACGGCGAGCGCGGCCGCCACCGCCACCACACCGGCCAGCGCCGCCGCGAAGGCTGGGAGCGCCACG
>JABFYB010000210.1 GCA_013361475.1 Hamadaea sp. | reverse complement strand
GGGCCCCTGAAGGCGTGGCCCATCTGAACAGGAGACCTTGATGCGTAGACGTACCGTCTTTGCGGCTCTGGGCGCGGCGGCGTCCGCCTCGGCGCTGGCGGCATGCGGATCGGACAAGGACGAGCCCACGGCGACCCCGTCGAAGGACAAGGGCAACGGCAAGCTGGTCATCTGGGCCGACACCAAGCGCACGGCCGTGCTCAAGAAGTACGCCGACCAGTTCGGCAAGGACAACGGCGTCACCGTCGAGGTCAAGGAGATCAGCGAGAACCTGCAGCAGGTCTTCGTGACCGCCTCGCAGCAGGGCAGCGGCCCGGACGTCGTCGTCGGCGCGCACGACTGGATCGGCAACCTGGTCCAGAACGGCGCCATCGACCCCGTGCAGCTCTCCGCGCAGCAGAAGTCGCTGTTCGCGGCGGCCGCGGTCAAGGCCGTGACCTTCAACGGCCAGATCTACGGCGCCCCCTACGCGCTGGAGAACATCGCTCTCGTCCGGAACACCGACCTGGCTCCGACCGCTCCGGCGAGCATCGAGGACCTGGTGAAGGCCGGTCAGGACCTGAAGAAGACCGGCAAGGCGTCGGAGATCCTGCTCTGCCAGTCCGGCGCGGCGGGCGACGCGTACCACATCTACCCGATCTACTCCTCGGGCGGCGGCTCCATGTTCGGCCTCACCTCGGCCGGCGACCCGGACCCGAACAACGTCACGGTCAACAGCCCCGACTCGATCGCCGCGTTCACCAAGCTCAAGGAGCTGGGTGAGAAGGGCTCCGGCGCGCTGAAGACCTCGATCGCCGCCGAGAACGTCGTGGCCACCTTCACCAGCAAGAAGGCCGCCTTCTTCATCACCGGCTCGTGGAACATCGCCGACATCAAGAAGGCCGGCATCAAGTACGACATCACCCCGATCCCGGGCTTCGCCGGTGGCAAGCCGGCCCAGCCGTTCCTCGGCGTCCAGGCCTTCTTCGTGGCGAGCAAGGGCAAGAGCAAGGCGATGGCGCAGGAGTTCGTGGCCAACTACGTCACGAACAAGGAGGTCGCCAACGCCCTGTACGCCGCCGACCCGCGTCCGCCGGCGCTGCTGGCCGCGCAGGACGACGCGAAGGCCGCCGACCCGGACGTGGCGAAGTGGCTGGACGCCGGCAAGGACGGCCTGCCGATGCCGGCCATCCCCGCCATGAACGAGATCTGGGGCCCGTTCGGCAACGCCGAGGTGGCCGTGATCAAGGGCGGCGACCCGAAGACCGCCGCGGAGGCCGCGGCGAAGGCCATCAACGACGCGATCGCGAAGAAGAAGTAGGCAGCGTACGCCGATGACGACGCCGAGCACGACCTCATCCGGGTCGGGTGGCGTGACGGGCGCGGGGAGCTCCGGCTCCCCGCGCTCCGGCCTGCCCGGCCAGCGTGGTTCCGACGCACCGAAGCGTGGGACCGCCAAGTCCGCCAACGACCCTCGTCCCCGAGAGATCACCGTCGGTTTCCTCGTGGGCCGGCTGATCGCGCTCGGCCTCGTCGCCGCCCTTCTGCTCTTCGGCCTGCCGCCGCTGATCCGCACCGACAACTGGATCGGTGTGGGCGTCCTGGTCGCGGCGGGCGCGGGGATCGCGTACCTCTATCTGAGCCGGCGGCACATCCCGCTCAAGTACCTCCTCCCCGGCACGGTCTTCCTGGTCGTCTTCCAGCTCGTGCCGGTGATCCTCACGGTGAGCACCGCGTTCACGAACTTCGGCGACGGCCACCGCGGGACGAAGGAAGAGGCGATCACGGCCATCCGGACCGGGTCGCTGGAGCAGGTCGCCGGGGCGGCCTCCTACAACCTGTCGCCCGCGGTCAAGGACGGCAAGCTCGTCTTCCTGCTCGTCCCGGTGGACGACAAGGGTGAGCCGCTGCTCGCCCAGGCGAAGGTCGGTACGCAGGACGGCCTCACCGATCTCCCCGGTCTCACGGACGCGAACCTCTCGCTCACCAAGCAGCTCTCCGAGGTCCCGGGCTACGACATCCTCAGCAAGCCGGACGCGAGCGCCCGCGCCGACGAGATCGCGAACTTCGCGGTGCCGACCGGGCAGGGCGCGATCAAGTCCAGCGGCCTGAGCAAGGCGGTCGAGCTGATGTCGGTCCGCAACTACGACGCCGGCTGCGACTGCGTCACGGACACGAAGACCGGCACCGTCTACACCGCAGACGAGGCCAAGGGGTACTTCGTCGGCGCCGACGGCACGGTCCTGTCCGGCGGGCAGGGCTGGAAGGTCGGCGTGGGCTGGGCGAACTTCTCCCGGATCTTCACCGACAAGACGGTCTCCGGGAACTTCTTCTCGGTCTTCGTGTGGAACGTCGTCTTCGCCCTGCTGTCGGTCCTGACGACGTTCGCGCTGGGCCTGGTCTGCGCGCTCGCGCTGCACTCGCCCCGGATGCGGGGCACCAAGATCTACCGGACGATCCTGATCCTCCCGTACGCCATGCCGTCGTTCGCGATGCTGCTGGTCTGGCGGGACATGTTCAACAAGGACTTCGGCCTGATCAACAACCTGTTCGGCTGGCACATCGACTGGCTCGGC
>JABFYB010000700.1 GCA_013361475.1 Hamadaea sp. | reverse complement strand
ATCCCGCCCCATCGTCAGCAGCTCCTCCGGGGTCGGCGCGGCCTTGGCGAGCACCACGTCGACGGACGCGCCCATCACCGCCAGCGGCGTACGCAGTTCGTGCGAGGCGTTGGCGATGAACCGCCGCTGACTGACGAAGGACGCCTCCAGCCGGGTCAGCATGGCGTCGAACGTGTCGGCGAGTTCGCGCAGCTCGTCGTGCGGGCCGGCCAGCCCGACCCGGGCCGACAGGTTGTGCTCCGACGCCGCCCGCGCGGCCGCCGTTATCCGGTGGACCGGACGCAGCACCCGCCCGGCGACGAGCCACCCAGCCAGCGCCGCCAGCAACGTCACCACCACCAGTGTGATCACCGAGTACTGCAGGAGATGCGCCAGAGTGGCATCGCGCTGCGTCACGGCTCCCGCCCGCACGCCTTCCCGGAACGCCGACTCGCACTTGTGCCGCAGGTTCTCGTCCGTGGTGGTGTCGAGGATCTGCCGACAGTAGTCGATGAATGCCTCGGGATGCTCCATGAAGTAGACGTCCTGACCCTCGGCAGCCTTCCCGGCCGGGGCGGTCGACGACGGCGGTGCGACGGCCGACAGACTCGCGACCAGCGCGTAACTGACGCCCACGACGATCGCGCCGAAGACGAAGAACACCGCGGAGTACAGCAGCGTCAGGCGTACCCGGATCGACAGCCGGTTCACAGGCGATACCCCCGTCCGACGACGGTCTCGATCAGCGGTGGGTCGCCGAGTTTGCGGCGCAGCCGGGTCATCGTGACCGACACGATGTTGCTGAACGGATCGGCGTGCGCGTCCCACACGTGCTCCAGCAGATCCTCGGCGCTGACCACTCCGCCGTCGGCCGCCGCCAGCATCTCCAGCACGCCGAACTCCTTGCGGGTCAACGACAACGCGCGCGTACCGCGGCTGGCCCGGTGCCGCGCCCGGTCCACCACCAGATCGCCGCGGCGTACCAGCGGTGGCGCCGACGGCGCGCGACGGGCCAGCGCGCGTACCCGGGCCACCAGCTCGTGAAAGGCGAACGGCTTGCCCAGGTAGTCGTCCGCGCCCAGCTCCAGGCCGTCGACGCGGTCGTCGACCTCGGCCGCCGCGGTCAGCATCAGGATCCGCGCGGGGCCGCCCGCGAGCGTGCGGCACACCTGGTCGCCGTGCACCGCGGGCAGGTCCCGGTCCAGGATGATCACGTCATACGCCGTGAGCCCCGCCTCGGCCAGTGCGCTCGCCCCGTCATGGACGAGGTCGACGGCCATCCCGGCGTCGCGCAGTCCTTCGGCGACGCGGACGGCCAATGTCACGTGATCCTCGGCGACCAGCACCCGCATGCGGGCAATTGTGCGCCGGGCGGGATGACATCCGTCCGACACGACGAGTAGCGCCCGTGTCACCGGCGTACGCGTAGACACCGACGCATGAGACGAATCCTCCTCATCGCCACCGCCGCGGCGCTCGCGACGCTCGCCTTGGCCGCGTGCAAGAGCAGTGACGGCGACGGCATCGCGACCGTTCAGGGCACGGCGACGCCGAGCCCGACCGCGTCGTTCCAGCCGGACCCCGCGGCCTTCGCCAAATGCATGCGCGACCACCACGTCAACATCCCCGATCCGGTGCCCGGCCAGGAGTGGCGGCCGGACAAGCCGAGGGAGGTGACCCGCGAGCAGTTCGAGGCCGCGGTGCGAACCTGCCAGAGCTTCCTCGGCGAGAACCTCCTCGGCCAGCCGCCGTCGCCCCAGGAGATGGAGAAGCTGCGGGCCTTCGCGGTGTGCATGCGCGAGCACGGCATCGAGATGACCGACCCACTGCCCGACGGCAACATGAAGATCAACGGCCGGCTGGGTCAGTTGAACCGTACGCAGCTCAACGCCGATCCGCAGTTCCGGGCGGCCGAGGACGCCTGCAAGCACCTGCTGCCCGTCGACGACGGGAAGAAGAAATGAGGCGCCCGCTGCGTACCGGTCTGGTGACCGGGTCGGCCGCGCTGGCCACCGCCGCCGTGGCTGCCGCGGCCCTGGGCATCGGCGGTGGGACGGGCACTCCGGCGGCTCAGGCGCCGCAGCAGGCGACCGCACCCGTCACGCGGACGACGCTGGTGCAGACCCAGGAGGTCAACGGGACCCTCGGCTACGGCACCCCGACGCCGGTCAGCACCGCCACGGGGGCGGTGCTGACCTGGCTACCCACGCCGGGCGCGACCATCATCCGGGGCCGGGCCGTCTACCGCGCGGACAACCGGCCGGTCGTGCTGTTCTACGGCACGTTGCCGCTCTACCGGCCGTTGCACGCCGGCGACATCGGCGACGACGTCCGGGAGATCGAACGCAACCTCGCCGCGCTCGGCTACTCGGGGATCACTGTGGACAGTCGCTACACCGCGGCGACCGCCGCCGCCGTGAAGAAATGGCAGAAGGCGGTGGGACTGACCCAGACCGGCGTGCTCGACCCGGCGGCGGTCGTCGTCGCCCCGGGCGCGATCCGCGTGGCGGCCGTCCAGGCCCACCCGGGCGACCACGCCGACGGCCCGATCCTGTCCTACAACGGGACCCGGCGCGTCGTCAGCGTCGCGCTCGACGTCGCCCTGCAGAACCTGGTGAAGCCGGGAAACCCGGCGAGGGTCACGCTGCCCGGCGGGCAGACCGTCGACGGCGTGCTGGCCACGGTCGGAACGGTGGCCACGCCGGGAGTGGACAACCAGCCGGCCACCATCGCGGTGACCGCCACCGTCGCCGACCAGTCGAAGCTCGGTGGGCTCGACGAGGCCCCCGTCGTAGTCGCGATCACCGCCGCGAAGGCGGAGAACGTACTCACCGTGCCGGTCGCCGCGCTGGTCGCGCTGGCCGAGGGCGGCTACGGCGTACAGGTCGTCGACGGCGCGGGCAGCCATTACGTGAGCGTCCAGCTGGGCATGTTCGCCGACGGCCGGGTCGAGGTCACCGGCGACGGCCTGTCGGAGCAGACCAAGGTGGGGGTGCCGTCGTGATCGTCCTCGATCAGGTCGGCAAGACCTATCCCGGTGGCGTGACGGCGTTGCGCGACGTGTCCTTGTCGATCGACGCCGGCGAGCTGGTGTCGGTGGTCGGCCCGTCGGGTTCGGGCAAGTCGACGCTGCTGCACCTGCTGGGCGCGCTCGACACTCCCACCACCGGCTCCATACACATCAAGGACGCCGACGTCGCCCGGCTGTCCGACGCCGACCTGTCGGCGTTGCGGGGTCGCGTCATCGGCTTCGTGTTCCAGCAGTTCCACTTGGCTTCCGGCGTACCAGCGCTGGAGAACGTCGCCGACGGTCTGCTGTATGCCGGGGTCGGGCAGCGAGAACGACGGCGCCAGGCCGCCGAGGCGCTGGAGCGGGTGGGCCTCGGGCATCGGCTGGAGCATCGGCCGCATCAGCTGTCCGGCGGGGAGCGGCAACGGGTCGCGATCGCGCGGGCCGTGATCGGCTGGCCGGAGGTGCTGCTGGCGGACGAGCCGACGGGCAACCTGGACTCGGCGGCGGGCGCGGAGGTCATGGGGTTGTTGCGGGAGCTGAACGCGGACGGCACCACCGTCGTGGTGATCACGCACGACCAGGAGGTGGCGGCCGGGCTGGACCGGCAGATCAAGGTACGCGACGGGCAGGTGCTCGCATGACCGCGCCGTCTCGTCTGCTGCCGCGCGACGTGCTCCGTGTCGGCGCGGCCGGCCTGCGCACCCGTCCACTGCGGGTGTTCCTGTCCGCACTGGGCATCGCGATCGGCATCGCCGCCATGGTGTGCGTCGTCGGCATCGCCAGTTCCAGCCGGGCCGGACTCGACCGGCAGCTCGCCGTGCTCGGCACCAATCTGCTGCGCGTCGAACCCGGCCAGACGATTCACGGCGACGCGTCGCATCTGCCCGCCGAGTCGGTCGACATGGTGCAGCGCATCGGCCCGGTCGAGTCGGCCAGCGCCACCGCCCGGCTGCCGGACGTGCACGTGTACCGCAGCGACAAGATCGGCGTCGGGGAAACCGGGAACCTCACGGTCTTCGCCGCCCGCGACGATCTGCTCGACACCGTCGGCGGCTCGCTCGCCAGCGGGGCGTGGCTCAACCCGGCCATCGGGAAGTTCCCGGCGGTCGTGCTCGGAGCGGCCGCGGCCCAACGGCTCAGCATCACCCGGGCCACGCCCGACGTGAAGGTGTGGCTAGCCGGGCAGTGGTTCACCGTGGTCGGCATCCTGAACCCGGTGCCGCTGGCCACCGAGCTGGACTACGGCGCGCTGGTCGGCTGGCCGGTCGCCGTGGCCCGGCTGCGGTTCGACGGCTTCCCGGTGACCATCTACACGCGTACGCGGGACGAGTCCGTGCTCGCCGTCAAGGGTGTCCTGGCGCGTACGGCGAATCCGGAGCATCCGAACGAGGTGCAGGTCTCGCGGCCCTCGGACGCGCTGACCGCCAAACAGGCCGCCAACGCCACACTGACCGCGCTGCTGCTGGGCTTGGGCGCGGTCGCCCTCCTGGTCGGTGGGGTCGGCGTGGCCAACACGATGGTCATCTCCGTCCTCGAACGGCGGGCGGAGATCGGGTTGCGGCGATCCCTCGGCGCGACCCGGCGGCACATCCGGTTGCAGTTCCTCGCCGAGTCGCTGCTGCTGTCCGGGCTCGGCGGAGCCGGCGGAGCACTGCTCGGCATCACGGTGACGACCGCGTACGCGTCCTATCAGGACTGGCCTGCGGTCGTGCCGCCGTGGGCCTCGGCCGGTGGTCTCGCCGCCACCCTGATCATCGGGGTATGCGCGGGGATCTATCCGGCGTGGCGGGCTTCGCGACTCTCCCCCACCGAGGCGCTCGCCGGAACCTGACGCCCCTTCCTAGCGGCAGATCACGGATATCCATGTGATCATGGGCGTTGGTGGCCGGGATATCCGTGATCTGGTGGAAACGGCGCCCGGGTCTGGCAGACCAGGCGACGAAGAACTCGGCCTGGCTCGTCCCGGCCGGCCGGCTGAACGACACCGTTCGCGACACGTTGGAGCGACATAACGGGCGCGTCGCGGGGATCGTCGGTTACGGTGCCGGTGGCGCGGGGGCGGCCGGATGGGATCTTCGATCATGAGCGTTGAGGGCGTCGACTACACCACCCCCGAGCGGCCCACGGTCGCGTCACTCAAGGCGGCCGGGAAGGTGTTCGCCTGCCGCTACGGCGGGCCGGGCGGCGCGTGGAAGCACATCGATCTGGCCGAGGTACGCGAGCTGACGGCGGCCGGGATCGCGATCGTCGCCAACGCCGAGGGCACCGCCGACGGCCTGCTGGGGGGCCGTGCCGCCGGGGTGGCGTGGGCGACCTCGGCCGCCGATCATTTCCGGGCGCTGGGCATGCCCTCGGATCGGCCGATCTACTTCTCGGTCGACTTCGACACCACCTCCGGCGACTGGGCGGTGCTCGACGCGGCCTTCGACGGCATCGCGTCGGTGATCGGCCGCGACCGCACCGGCGTCTACGGCGAGTACTCGATCGTCCGGCACCTCGCCGGGAACGGCCGGGCCCGGTGGTTCTGGCAGACCTACGCGTGGTCCGGCGGCCAGTGGTACCCGGGCAACCACATCGAGCAGTACCGAAACGGCGTGTCGCTGGGCGGCGGCACGGTCGACCTCAACCGAGCCGAGCCGGCCGACTACGGCCAGTGGGGAGTGGACGAGATGTCCGTCGAGACCGACCAGAAGATCAGCGATCTGCATTACGCGATGTTCAAGAACGACACGAACGACCGGCCCCTGGGATCGCAGTCCCGCGACGCCAAGAACACCCTCGCCACGGTCGCCCAGATCCAGGCGGAGCAGAAGGTCCTCGCCGAGAAGGTCGATCAGATCCTGGTCGCGATCGAAGAGCTCGCCGCCCGCATCGGCCCGTTGCCGGCCAACGTGATCATCACCGGCGGTGAGCTCCAGCTCGGCCCGGCGGAGTGAATCGAGGGCGGCCTCGGGGGTGATCACATCGCGGCGAAAAGCGTACGGTGTCGTCGCATGAGCATCCGGGTCTTTCGCAATGCCGCCATCCACACCGGGGACGGGCATCGTCCGGCCGCCCAGGCGATCGCCGTCGAGGACGGGGTGATCCTCGCGGTCGGCTCCGAAGCCGAGGTACGCGCGACTGCCGGTCCGGCGGCGGACCTCGTCGACCTCGACGGGGCGGCGATCATCCCCGGCCTTTACGACGCGCACATCCACACCGCCCAGTACGCCCACAGCCTCACCACGGTCGACCTGGCCGGGACGCGGTCGCTGGCGGAGGCGCTGGCGATGATCGCCGAACGCGCGGCCGGGCTGCGTCCCGGCGAGTGGCTGCTCGGCGGCCGCTGGAACAGCAACGTGTGGGACCCGCCCGTCCAGCCCGACCGGTACGCCCTGGACTCGGTGTGCCCGGAGAACCCGGTGGCGCTGCCGACCGTGGACGGCCACACGTGCTGGGCGAACTCGGCGGCGCTGCGGGTGGCCGGGATCGACGCGAGCACGCCGGATCCGGTCGGCGGGCACATCGTCAGGGACGCCTCCGGTGAGCCGACCGGGATTCTCCGCGAGACCGCGATGCATCCGCTGAATCCGTTCATGGCCGCGACCGATCTGGGCCGGCTGCTCCGCGTCGGTCAGGACAAGCTGCTCGCGCTCGGCATCACCAGCGTCCACGACATCGACGGCGAGGACTGCCATCAGGCGTACCTGGAGCTCAAGGCGGCCGGGGAGCTGAAGTTGCGGGTCCACAAGGCGATCCGGCTGCCGCACTTCGACCTCGCGCTCGCCGAAGGCCGCCGGACCGGGCAGGGCGACGACTGGTACCGGATCGGGCCGCTGAAGGTCTTCAGTGACGGCGCGCTCGGCTCGCACACGTGCCACACGAGCCGGCCGATGACCGGTGGCGACCAGGGCATCGCCGTCCAGCCCTACGAGGAGCTGGTACGCCTGTTCCGGACGGCGGCGCAGGCCGGCATCGCCGTCGCCACCCACGCGATCGGCGATCAGGCCAACCATCTCGTGCTGGACGCGTACGAGCAGATCGGCCCGACGCCGGGGCTACGGCACCGGATCGAGCACGCGCAGCACCTGCAGCCGGGCGACGTGGCGCGCATGGCACGGCTCGGCGTCGTCGCGTCGATGCAGCCGGTGCACTGCACGAGCGACATGGACCTGGTGGACTCGCTGCTGGCCGGGCACGACCTCGCCTCGTACGCCTGGCGCGGCCTGCTCGACGCGGGCGCGGCCGTCGCCTTCGGCTCGGACGCGCCGGTCGAGGACCCGAATCCGTTCGCAGCCCTGTACGCGGCGGTGACCCGGACGCGGCCGGACGGCAGCCCGATCGGGGGCTGGCAGCCGGAGCAGCGGATCACCATGGCCGAGGCGATCCGCGCGCACACCTTCGGCGCGGCGTACGCCGCCGGTGAGGAGGACCGCAAGGGGCTGCTGGCGCCGGGGCAGCTGGCCGACTTCATCGCGGTCGACGTCGACCCGTACGCCGATTCGCCCGCCGCCGTCCTCGGTACGCGGGTCCTGTCCACGGTCGTCGGCGGCGAGGTGCGGTACCAGCAGTCCTGAGCCGCCGCTGATCTGTGCGGATGTGGGAATCTGCCGTCGCCGCGCCGGTCGCCGGTGGCAGCATCGGCCTTATGACAGAACCGGACTTTGCGGGCAAAGTCGCAGTGGTGACCGGCGGCGGCTCCGGCATCGGTGAGGCCTGCGCGGTGCTGCTCGCTCAGCGTGGGGCCAAGGTGCTGGTGGCCGACCTCGACCTGCCGGCGGCCACCAAGGTGGCGGAGGGCATCGGCGCGGCCGCCCTCGCCCATCAGACGGACGTGAGCGACCTGTCGTCCTGCGAGGCGATGGTCGCCCGGGCGGTCGAGGCGTTCGGCCGGCTCGACGTCGCCGTGAACAACGCGGGCATCGGCGGCCCGCAGGCCCCGACCGGCGAGTATCCGGTCGACGGCTGGGCCGCCGTGATCGGGGTGAACCTGACGGGCGTCTTCTACTGCATGCGCTCGGAGATCCCGGCGATGCTGACGGCCGGCGGGGGCTCGATCGTCAACGTCGCCTCCATTCTGGGCTCGGTCGGCTTCGCCCAGTCCGTGGCGTACGTGTCGGCCAAGCACGGCGTCCTCGGCATGACGAAGGCCACCGCCCTGGAGTACGCCGCGCAGAACATCCGGGTCAACAGCGTGGGACCGGGCTTCATCCGTACGCCGCTGCTGACGGAGGAGATCATCGGGGCCGTCTCCGGACTGCACCCCGTCCAGCGGCTCGGCACCTCCGAGGAGGTCGCCGAGGTGGTGGCGTTCCTGGCCTCCGACCGGGCGTCGAACACCACCGGGTCCTACTACCTGACCGACGGCGGCTACACCGCGCAGTGACAACGCGTACCCGCCCAGGTCAGGGCGGAACGGGTCGGGCTAGCATCGTCGGAATGGCGACCCGGCTCGTGCAGATCAATATGAAGGCCCATGACCATGCCGCCCTGGGCGGTTTCTGGGCGGAGGCGCTCGGCTGGGGCGTCGACAGCGAGGCGCCCGGCGTGACCAACCTCGAACCCCAGGGCGGCTACGTCTACCCTGACCCGGTCGCGGTCTGCGTCGACCTCGTCACGTCGACGGAACCCAAGACGGTGAAGAACCGCGTGCACCTGGATCTCGCCGCCACCTCGGCGGCCCATCAGGCCGAGCTGGTCGCACGCCTGCGGAAACTCGGCGCGACGCCGATCGACATCGGCCAGGGTGACGTCTCGTGGACGGTCCTGGCCGACCCGGAGGGCAACGAGTTCTGCGTCGTGGACTCCGGCTACGACGAGACCGGTCCCATCGCGTCGGTTGTCGTCGACTGCGCGGATCCGCGAGCCATGGCCCGCTTCTGGGGCGAGGCCACGGATTGGACCGTGCACACCGTGACCGACGACAGCGCGGTCCTGCGCTCCGCGCAGGGCGTCGGCCCCTACCTGCGGTTCGTCCGAACCGCCGACGTCAAGACCGGCTGGAACCGCGTCCATCTCGACATCCGCCCCTACCCCGGTGACGACCTGGAGGCCGAGGCGGCCAGACTGCGTGGTCTCGGCGCCACCTCCATCGATGTCGGCGACATCTCGTGGAAGGTTCTCGCCGATCCCGAGGGCAACGAGTTCTGCCTCCTCACCCCCCGCTGACCGGACTCCTCAGTAGTTTGCGATCATCGCGCTCCGGGTAGCCCAGGCCCGTGAACGCGCTCCGGGTGGCCGCCTGATGCGGCGGTGGCTGTGGTCGAACAGCTTGTCGATCGTCATGCTGGCGGCGTTCGTCGTCTTCGTGGCGGGCCAGGCGCTGGCCGGCTGGCAAGTCCGCAACGAGGAGCTCACCCAGGCGGGCCAGGCCGCCGACTCCCTCTGGGCCTACCTGGGCTCGGGCCACTTCGGCGAAGCACTGCTCGAGAACTGGGAGTCCGAGTTCCTGCAGATGGGCGCCTATGTGCTGCTGACGGCGTACCTGGTGCAAAAGGGCTCGCCGGAGTCCAAGCCGCTGGACGGCAAGGACCGCCCCGGCGACGATCCGGATCATGCCGGTGACGACTCGCCCAGCTGGTCACGACGCCCCGGCTGGCGTCAGGTGATGTATCGCAACAGTCTCGCGCTGGTACTGCTCCTCTTCTTCGCGCTGAGTTTCCTGGGGCACCTCATCGCGGGGACGGCCGCGTACAACGAGGAGCAGAAACTCCAGACCGGAGCCGCCGCGATCGGCGTCTGGCAGTTCGCCGGCACGCCCGACTTCTGGTTCCAGTCCATGCAGAACTGGCAGAGCGAGTTCTTCTCAGTCGGGGCGCTGGTTCTCCTCTCGGTCGTGCTGCGCCAGCACGGCTCGCCGCAGTCGAAACCGGTCACCGCGCCACATGACCAGACCGGTGATGAGTAGTCCTCCGTGACGCGGGTACCCGAACGGCACCTGAGAGGAGGAAGGAACCAGGATGAACGGACAAAAGGTTCATGAGGTGATGACCCGGGAGCCGGTGACCATCGGCACGCGCGAGACGCTGATCGGCGCGGCGACGATGATGCGGGACTACGACATCGGCGACGTCATCGTGACCGACGGCGACCGCGCGGTCGGCATCCTGACCGACCGCGACATCATCGTCCGGGCGATCGCCGAGGGCCGGGACCTGACCACGACGGTCGGCGAGGTGTGCAGCCAGGAGCTGATCACCGTGAAGCCCGACGACGGCACCCAGCGCGTCGTGGAGCTGATGCGCGGCAAGAAGATCCGCCGCCTCCCGGTGACCGACGGCGGCAAGCTCGTCGGTGTCGTCTCGCTCGGCGACATGGCGGTCGAACGCGATCCGCATTCCGCGCTGGCCGACATCAGCTCGGCGACGCCGAACCACTGACGGCGGGAACGCCTCACCCACCAGCCCGATCTCGAAACGGATCGGGCTGTGGACCGTGGGGCCGGCCGATCACTCGGCGCGTACGTCGAGTCCGAGGCGGGCGGCGAGGACACAGGCCTGATCGACGTCGATGATCGCGCCGGCCAGCGCGACGGTCAACGGATCCAGGGCCGTCAGGTCACTCCCCCGCAGGTCGCTGCCGAGCATGCTCGCCTTGGCCAGCCAAGCGCCGGACAGGTCCACCCGGCGGAAGCTGCCGCCGTCGAGACGGGCGCCCGTGAGGTCGGCCTCCCGCATGCGTACGCCCTCGAACTTCGTGCGGCGCAGGTCGGCGCCGGGCAGGCCGACGAAGGACCAGTCGCCGCCGGTCACCGTCATCAGGTCGTACGCGCAGCCGTCGAACATGCTGCCGACCAGTTTGCAGCCGGCGAACGCGACGTCGAAGAATCCGCATTGGACGAAGGTGCAGTTGATGAACGCGGCGTCGGTGTGCGCCGAAGCGTTGAACTTCACGCCCCGGAACGTGCATTCGGTGAAGGTCGCGTTCTGCACGATGGCCTCGGTGAGGTCGATCTCGACGAACGCCACCCGCGTGTGCGTCTGCCCGGAGAGGTCCTCTCCGTACCAGTCGAGGCCCCGCAGCGTCGACTCGGTCGGCGGCGGCGCGTGCCCGTGCTTGCGATCAGCCATGCAGCGGATCCTGCCATGCCGCCCGCCGGCCCGTATGCTGCGGTGATGGCGATTCAGCGGATGGACAACGTCGGCATCGTCGTCGAAGACCTCGACCTTGCCATCGCGTTCTTCACGGAGCTGGGCCTGGAGCTGGAGGGCCGCTCGCAGATCGAGGGGGCCTGGGCGGCGAAGGTCGTGGGGCTCGACGGGATGCGGTCGGAGATCGCGATGATGGTGACGCCGGACGGTCACGGCAAGCTGGAGCTGATGCGGTATCACGCACCGGCGTCGATCACTCCCGAGCCGAGGATCTCGCCGGCGAACACGATCGGTCTGCATCGCGTGATGTTCGCCGTCGACGACATCGAGGACACCGTCGCCCGGTTGCGGAAGCACGGCGGGGAGCTGGTGGGCGAGATCTCCCGCTTCGAGGACATCTTCCTGCTGTGTTATCTCCGCGGGCCGTCGGGGGTCATCGTCGGCCTGGCGGAACAGCTCCGCTAAGCGGCGGCGGGCTCCAGGAGTTCGTCGCCGTGGTCCATTGCCCACTGGCCGATCGTGGCGAGCGGGCCCTGCACCAGGGACGCCCCCACCGGGGTGAGGCGGTATTCGACGTTCCGGGCGGTCGACTCGCTGGTACGCGTCACCAGTCCGCGGTCGGTCAGCCGCCGCAGCGACTCGGTCAGGGCCTTGTCGCTGATGTCACCGATCGCCGTGATCAACGTGCTGCGGCGTTGCGGGCCGGGGCGCAGCGCGATCAGCACGACCGGGTCCCACGTGTGGGAGAGCAGCTCCGTGACGGCCCGGATCCGGCAGTCGGAGACGAAGCCATAGCAGTCGTCGTGCGCCATGCCTCCGATCTTGCCAGGCGGTTTCCCACCGATCGGTAGGAACCGGCTCCCTAGCGTCGACGGCATGAAGATTTCCATTCTGGGGTCAGGGAACATGGCGGCGACGTTGGCACAGGCCTGGATCGCGGCCGGGCACACGGTCACGATCGCGGGACGCTCCGAGGCCAAGACGACGGAGCTGGCGAACCGTGTCAACGCCGTGGCAGCGCGGCCGGCCGACGCCGCAGCCGGGGCGGACGCCGTCGTCGTGGCGGTGCTGTGGGAGGGCGTATCGGAGATCCTGGACCTGGCCGGCGGTCCGGGCGGATCGCTGCGGGGCGTACCGGTCCTCGACTGCACCAACCCACTCGAATTCAGCACGGGTGCGCATCGGCTGGCCGAGGGTTCGGCGGCGGAGACGATCGCGGCTCAGGCCACCGGAGCCGCCGTCGTCAAAGCCCTCCACATGTACGCCGGCCAGATGTGGCTGACCGCCCAGGACAAGACCCGGGCGGTGGCGATGTGCGGTGACGACGAGGCCGCGCTCGACGTCGCCGGGCGACTGGTCACCGATCTCGGCGGTACGCCGGTCGCGATCGGCAGGCTGGACCGCGCCCGGCAGCTGGAGGAGGCCGCCGGTTTCGTGATGAGCCTCTACGGCAAGGGGGTCGACCCGAGCACCGCCGTCCCGAGCTTCAGCTGATCCCTACGCGGTCCCGCCGGACGACGGCGGGACCGCGTAGACCCTTGCTGCTCAGCTGGTCCAGAGCTGGAAGGTGGAACACTGCCCCGCGGGCCAGCCCGTGTTCGCGGTGAAGTTCAGCCGCCAGTAGCGCCGGCTGGTGGCGGTGAACGTGATCGTCACGGTGTTGCCGCTCGCCGGATCGAAGGCGTACGCCGCCGACGCCTTCACCGTGCTGAACGTGCTGCCGTCCGTGCTGCCCAGGACCGCCAGGGTCTGCGTACGCGCGCCCCAGGTGGCGGGCAGTTGCAGGACGATCCGGCTCGCGCTCTGGGCCGAGCCGAGGTCGACCTGAACCCATTGCGGGAAGGCGTTGTTGGCGCTCTCCCAGTAGGTGTTCTGGTTACCGTCGGTCACGTTCGACGACGGGTAGACGTCATTGTGGCTGGACTCGGTGGTCGGCCTGCCGGTCGCCAGCTCGGTGCTGCCCCCGGTTCCGGTGCCGGTCAACGAGACCGTCGCCGGGCTGTTGGCGGCGTTGCTGGTGATCGTGAGCGCGCCGGTACGCGTACCGGACGCCGTCGGCCGGAAGCTGACGTTGACCGTGCAGGACGCGCCCGCCGCCAGCGTGGTGCAGTTGTTGGTCTGGCTGTAGTCGCCGGTGGTCGCGACGCCGGACACGGTCGCCGTGGCGCTGCCGGTGTTGGTCACCGTCACCGCCTGGGCCGGGCTGGTGGTGTTCAGCGCCTGGTTGGCGAAGGTGAGCGAACCCGGCGCGGTGCTCAGCACCGGCGAGGTGCTGCCGCCGCCGCTCGGGTAGACCTCCAGTTCGGACGCCTGCCCGGCCGGCCAGCCGCTGTTGGCGGTGAAGGTCACCCGGACGTAGCGGGCGTTGGTGGCGGGGACGGCGACGTTCACTACGTTGGCCGGCGAGGTGAACGTGTAGGTCGCCGACCCGACGGCGGTCGTGAAGGTGGAGCCGTTGGTGCTGGTCTGGACGGACAGGGTCTGCGTACGCGTGCCCCAGGCGCTGGACGGCGGCAGCTTCAGCGTGACCTTGCCGATGGAGTAGGCGCCGCCCAGGTCGACCTGCAGCCACTGCGGGAAGGCGTTGTTGGCGCTCTCCCAGTAGCTGTTGGCGTCGCCGTCGACGGCCAGCGCCGGGGTCAGCGACCCGTTGGCCTGGCTGCTGGCGGTGGCGGGCTTCTGCAGGGCGAGGTTGGTCGTGGTGCCGATGCCGCTGCCGGACACCGCCACGGTGGCCGGGTTGTTGGTCGCGTTGCTGGTCAGCGTCACCGTCCCGGTACGCGTACCGGCGGCGGTCGGGGTGAATCCGACGGTCACCGTGCACGAGGCGTTCACCGCCAACGACGAGCAGTTGTTCGTCTGGCTGAAGTCGCCGGAGGCCGTGACCCCGGAGACGGTCGCCGTGGTGGTGCCCGTGTTCGTGACGGTCACGGTCTGGGTGGCGGCCGGGCTGCCGACGACGGTCGCGCCGAAGGTCAGCGACGCCGGGTTGAGGCTCAGGACCGGTCCGGGCGCGACGCCCGTTCCCGACAAGGGCACGGTGTTCGTGATTCCGGAAGCCGTCAGGGCGAGCGTTCCGGTACGCGTACCAGATGCTGTCGGGGTGAAGACGACGTTGACGGTGCACGAGGAGCCGGCGGCGATCGAGGAGCCGCAGGTGTTGGTCTGGCTGAAGTCGCCGGAGGTCGCGATCGAGCCGACCGGGGCGGCCGCGGTGCCGCTGTTGGTGACCGTCACGGGCTGCGGAGCGCTGGACGATCCGGTCGCCACCGAGCCGAAGCCGAGCGCGGTCGGGCTGACGGAGATCTGCGACCCGTTGTCCGGCAGGTACGGCGGGAACGCCGGAGTGGTGATGTTCTGGCACGCGGTCGACCCGAAGATGCCGGAGTTGCCGCCGCCGTCGGTGAGGGTGAACCCGACTCCACAGTTGTAGACGGCCGCGGGCGCCTGCGTGCCGGTGGCGGTGCTGTTGGTGATCGTGGCCGAGCCGCCGACCTGCTCCTGGACCACCCAGGTGCCGGTGTTCTGGATCGTCGCGTTGTTGATCTTCACGTTGGAGATGCTCGATCCGGAGACGAACTGGATCGCCTCGAACGGGCTCTGCTGGATGAGGATGTTGTCGACATTGGTCAGACCCGACATGGCGGCGTCGCGGGCGTCGAACCACAACGCGCCGACGCCGAAGTTCCAGTTCGGGTCGAGGCTGCCGGACCGGATGATCGTGTTACGCAGCACGTCGGTACGGCCGAGCGGAGTCGAGGCGAACCGCTGCGCCACGTGGATGCCGCCGCCCTGAGCCAGCCCGGCGTCGACGACCCGGTTGTCGGTCACGAAGTTGTCGTGGCCGCCGTAGATCGCGATCCCGTTCGCCAGGATCGGATACTGCACCGTGTTGTGGTCGAACGAGTCGTTGACGTCGGCGTTCGTGTCCGACCACGTGGCCAGGCCGTCGTCGCCGAGGTTGCGCAGGTCGCTGTTGGTGACCTTGGAGTTCGTGACGCCGTTGTGGAAGTTGACGCCGTCGGCGGTCACGTTGCGGATGCGCATCCCGGACAGGACCAGGTTGGTCATCGGCCCGTCCAGCCAGGCGCCGACCTTCATGTGCTCGATCCAGACCCGGTCGACGGTGGAGTTGCTCAGCGCGCCGCCGATGCCGTTGACCTGGTCTCCGTCGTTGCGCTCCTGGACGTTGCCGAAGATCGCGAAGTCCGCCAGGTGTACGCCGCTGCCCCCGTTGGGCGCCCACCCGCCGTAGAAGCCGGGCGCGTTGCCGACGATCGTCGAGCGCCACATCCCGGCGCCCTTGACGGTGACGTTGTTCAGCACGAGGTGGCTGCACGACATGCCACAACCGGGCGTGCTGCCCGGGATCCGGAAGGTCCCCTCCGGAATCCACACGGTGCCGCCGGCGCCCGCGGCGGAGATCGCGGCGGCGAACGCCGCGGTGGAGTCGTTGACCCCGGTCGGGTCGGCGCCCCGGCTGGTCACCGAGATCGACCCGGCGGGCTGGGCGAGCGCCCCGGCGACGTTCTCGAAGTCGGCGAAGTCGATCGTGTACGACCCGGCGGTGTCCTCCGAGTCCACTTGCAGGCGGAACTTCGTGCCGGCGGCGTACGTGGTGGTGAACAGGCGGTGCGCCTCGTCGTAGAAGTGATGAGGGTTGCCGCCCGGCGTGTTGCTGAACGGATAGCCGCCGTAGTACCAGCTGTAGGCGTTGGTCAGGGTGAAGTTCGGCTGCTTGGTTCCGTTGACGTACAACGACAACTGGGTGGAGTAGACCGACCCGTTACCGGTGTCGGGGATGCTGTAGCGGAACACGATCGAGTTCGTCGCGACCGGCGCGGTGAACTCGACGTACTTGCCGGTGCCCTGCAGGGTCACGGCTTTGCGAGAGGACGCCTCGGCGGGCAGCGTGCCATAGGCCGTGCTCGGCCCGATCACGCTCCCGTTGGTGGTGGCGTTCTCCGCCTGGACCTCGACGTAGGGCAGCGTCGCGCCGACCCCGCCGGTGGCGGCGGCCGCCGCCGGTGCGGCGGGCAGGACGACCAGGCAGGCGGCGACGAGCGCGCCGGCGGAGAGAACCGCGGCTCTGCGGTTGCGCGGACGAAACGATAGGGACATCTCGCGGCTCCTTTGGGTGGGAGGCCAAGGGATCGGCGACGCGGGCAGGCGTGTCGGGAGAAACGTAGCCTTGTCGATACATCAACGCAAGATATCGATAAATCTTTGCCAAATTGCTATTGTGCGCCGCAAGAGCGACGCAGCCCCCTGCCCGTCACGGTGTCAGGGGCGGTGTCAGCGCCGTGACAGGAGGGTGACAGTCCCCGTCTCGATAGTGGCCGCATGACAACTTCAGCGATCACAGTCTCCGGGCTGCGGAAGGCGTACAAGGACAAGGTCGTCCTCGACGGCATCGACTTCGAGGTCCGCGCCGGCTCGGTGTTCTCCCTGCTCGGCCCGAACGGCGCGGGCAAGACCACCACGGTGAACGTGCTGACGACGTTGATGAGGGCCGACGGCGGGACGGTCCGCGTCGCCGGTCACGACATCGCGACCGAGGCCAAGGCGGTACGCGCGGCGATCGGTGTCACCGGCCAGTTCGCGGCGGTGGACGAGCTGCTGACCGGGCAGGAGAACCTGCAGCTCATGGTGGACCTGAGCCGGGTGCCCGCCCAGGACGGCAAGCGCGTCGTCGCCGAGCTGCTGGAGCGGTTCGAGCTGACGGAGTCGGCGGCCAAGCCGGCGTCGACCTACTCCGGCGGCATGCGCCGCAAGCTCGATCTGGCGATGACGCTCGTGGGCAATCCGCGGATCATCTTCCTCGACGAGCCGACCACCGGACTGGACCCCCGCAGCCGGCACACGATGTGGGCGATCATCCGCGATCTCGTGGCCGACGGCGTGACGATCTTCCTCACCACCCAGTACCTCGAAGAAGCCGACCAGTTGGCCGACCGGGTCGCGGTGCTCGACGGCGGTCGCCTGGTCGCCGACGGCACCCCCGACGAACTCAAGCGCCAGATCCCCGGTACGCACATCCGGCTGCGTTTCAGCTCCGCCGCCGAACTCGACGCCGCCGCCCGGGTCTTCACCGACGCCACACGTGAGCCGGAGGCGCTGGCGCTGCGCGTACCCGGCGACGGCGGCACGAAGTCGCTGCGCGCGCTGCTGGACCGGCTCGACGAGCACTCCCTCAGCGCCGAGGAGTGCTCGGTACACACCCCTGACCTCGACGATGTTTTCCTCGCCCTGACGGGCCACACCACGGAGGCCGCCAAATGAGCGCCAAGTCCCACTCGCTGGTCATGCTGCGACGCAACACCAAGCACATCACGCGGAACCCGACCTCGGTGTTCAACGCCGTCCTCATGCCGATCGTCATCATGTTGATGTTCGTCTACATGTTCGGCGACGCGTTCGACGTCGGCGTCGACTACATCGACTACGCGACACCCGGCCTCATGCTGCTGGCCGTCTGCTACGGCCTCGGCGCGACCGCGACCTCGGTGAACGCCGACATGACCAAGGGCGTCATCAACCGGTTCAAGGTCATGGACGTCTCGCGGGGCGCGGTGCTGACCGGGCACGTCGTCGCGAGCGTACTGACCAACCTGGTGGCCATCGCGGCCCTCGTCGGGGTGGCGTTCCTGCTGGGCTTCGACCCCAAGGCGAACCTGGCCCAGTGGCTGGGCGTCGTCGGGGTGGTCGTGCTGCTGGCCTTCGCCGCCGGATGGTTCACCGTCGCCCTCGGGTTGTCGGCGAAGTCTCCGGAGACAGCCGGCATGGCGGCGGTGCCGCTGGTCATGCTGCCGTTCTTCAGCAGCGCGATCGTGCCGGCCGAGAAGATGGGTCCCGGCCTGCGGCAGTTCGCGGAGTACCAGCCGTTCACGCCGATCATCGAAACCCTGCGCGGGCTGATCAACGGGGCGCCGTCCGCCGGTGATGTCATCCCCGCCCTCGCCTGGTGCGTCGCCATCGCCCTCATCGGTTACCTGTGGGCGCGGTCGACCTTCACGAAGCGCGCGTGACCGCGGCGAGCCTGCGCCCCTCCCCCAGCCGCCTCGGCGATCATCGGTCGCCGGGGCGGCTGCCGGCTATCCCTTCCGGCGCACCATCTCGGTGATCCAGATCGGGGCGTACGGCGAGGTGCAGTTGGGCGGCGTCGGATAGTCCTTGAGCACTTCCAGGCGCTCGCCGATGTCGATGGCCCGCGCCCGGTACGCCGGATGGTCGATCCCGATCTGGGCCAGGCAGTGGTTCATCGCCCACTGCAGCCGATCCGGGGCGTCCTTCAGCTCCGCCTCGATGAGGTCGAGCAGCCCGGGCAGGTCGAGGCCCGCCGGATTTCTCGTGACTCGTTCGGTGGTCAACGCCCACCCGGCGCTCGCCACCACGGGATCCGGGTCGGCGAACCAGGCCTGCCGCAGCTCTTCGGCGTACGGGCTCTTCTTCACGACGTAGTTCACGAGCCAGTCATGCACTTTCGGCGTACGCGCCGCGCGCAGCATGCTGTCCAGTTCATCCCGGTCGTACGCCTTCGGGCGGCAGATCAGCAGGGCGAGCAGCCGCGCGGCGGTGTCGCCGGTCGCCCAGAGGTCGCGGGCGAGGTCGTGCTGCGTCTTCAGCTCCTTCGCGAGCGTACGCAGCCGGCTGAGGTTGACTCCGTGGTCGTCGCCGTGCCGTTCGTTCACCGCCCGGGCCTTCGGGTCTTCCAGCGCGGCCAGCTCGGCCATCACCCCCGCCACCGTCAGCTCGGCCGCAGTTCTTCCCGCCACGTCAGCCTCCTCGTCGGTCGCCGTCTGCCGATCAGCGTAGCCGCAGCATAGGACCGGTGATGACGCCTCCGATCCGGGCCGGGAAGGATGGGGCCATGCCGACACTCGCCCTGCCCGACCGACTCCGGCGGATGACGATGGACCGCCAGACCGCCCTGGACACGACCACGGCGGCCGCTCGTCGAGCGAACCTGGGCGCTCTGCTGCTGATCGGGTCGCTCGGCCGGGGCGGCGGCGACGCCTGGTCCGACTTGGACCTCATCGCGGTCGGCGACACCGCCGATCCGTCGTTCGACCTCGCGAACGTCTTCGGCGACCGAGTCCTCGCGACGGTGGACGCCCCGCGAGAGGCCCCGGTCGGCGGCTCCTACCGTGGCGTATGCCTGGGGATCGCCGACGGCGTCCTCTGGTTGGACTGGTATCACTGGCCGATCACCACGGCGGCTATCCCCACGGACGCGACGGCGATCCACGACGACCTCGGGCTGCCGGCCAGCCCGCTGGCGTTCATTCCGCTCATCACCGAGCACAGCGACCCGACCGCGCCCGGTGCGTCCGGCGGCGCGGCGGTTCTGCTGCGGGTGGCGGTGGCCGCGAAGTACCTCGCCCGATCCGACGCCGCCAAGCTGGCCGCGAAGATCCCCGAAACCGCCGGACTCCGGCTGGATCAGACTGCCGCGCGGTTGCACGCCATGGCCGTCTCGGTGACCGAGCCGGAGCTGTCCGCCGCCGTCGCAGCGACCTTGCGCCTGGTCGAGCTGGCCGAGGCGGCCCGAGCGGACTCTTGATCGATCCGGCGGGTCCGGCTCAGCCGATCGGGGCGGAGAAGATCAAGCGCACCTCGGTGTTGCGATACCCGGCCCGTTCGAACGCGGCGGCCATCGGGCGGTTGGCCAGATCAGTCGTCGCGGTGACGCGCTCGGCTCCGTCGGCGGCGTGGAACCGGGTGATCGCGGCCAGAATCTCGGTGACGTAGCCCCGTCCCCGCAGCTCGGGGACGACTCCCAGGTACCCGACGTTCCGGTGGTAGGGCGTCGCCGACGGGATGGCGAGCCCGGCCAGCGCACCGTCCGGGGTGTACGCGAGCCGCCACCATTCGCGCAGGCCCGGGCGATCGAGGTAGAAGGCCAGCGACTCCCGGGCGGTGGATTCCGCGCCCTGAGACTGTTCGCTCTCCAGGGTATGCGCGTCGAGCGTGCCCTCGGCCACGCGCAGCATCGCGGCCAGGAACACCTCGTCGTCCGGCTCGGGCCGGAACTCCAGCCGTCCGGGCGCGTCGGGCAGACCCGCGTCCGGCGTCCACTCGAACTGCAGCCGTTCCACCTCGACCGTCAATCCCGCCCGCTGCGCTGCCTCCCGCCGCCAGGCGACTGCGGTCGCGTACGCGGCGTCGGCATGCCAGCCGCCGGGCAACTGCAGGAGGTTGTACAACGGTGGGGCCGCTGCCCCGGCGTCCCGGAACGACTGGTGCCCGGCGCTGAGCAGCGCCGCCGCGAGGGTCGCACGCTCGGCGGCGGGGACTTCGTCGGCGACCGACAAGCAGTCCAGCGCCAGTGGATGGGCGCTGTCGCTTTGCCCCCACCAGAGCGCACGCGCCAGCAGTCCGCCGTCGCCGTCCTCGGCCACCCAAGTCCACTCCGGACGGTATTGCCGTTCGGCGGCCTCGGCCCGATAGCGGTCGGCGGGCAGCCGCCATACCGGCTCGCTCGACGAGAGGGCCAACGTTCGATCCAGTTCCTCGCCGTCGCCAGGCACGAAGTGGTAGGACGCGGCGGTGTGGTTGGGCACGAGTGACTCCCGTTTTCAGCGGATCTGTCCGGCCACCCTAGCCCAGCCGCCAATTCGTGATCTTGGTTACAGTCAGACGCCCGGGCCGAACCACCGGGTCAACGCGGCCCGCAACGCGAGCGGGTCGGGCCGGGCGTCGTGCGACTCCCAGGCCACGTAGCAGTCCGGCCGCAGCAGCAGCCCGGTCGCCTTGGTGTCCGTGCTGGTCCCGGTGACGACCTCGACGCGGTCCCGCCAGGGTGCGGCCACCGAGGCCAATCCGCCGTCGGCCGTCAGGTCGAGCAGCAACGGACGTGCGTCGCGGGTCAGCTCGGCGAGGCGGCGGCCGTCGACAGTGAGGTCCGGCGCCCAGGCACCCATGTCGGCGTACCGGATGTCCGCGCCGGAGATGAGGTCGGCGATGTGTCGCAGCACAGCGGGCTCGCTGAGCAGGTCGCCGAAGAACGACCGCAACGCGGTGATCTCCGGCCCCGGGCCGACGAGCACGCCCTGAGCCATGGTCTGCGTGGTCACCTTCTCCGCGGCCGGCCGGCGTTCCGACTCGTACGTGTCGAGCAGTCCGGCCGGCGCCCAGCCGTGCAGTTCGGCGCCCAGTTTCCAGGCCAGGTTGATCGAGTCCTGCAGGCCGAGGTTGAGGCCGTTGCCGCCGATGGCCGAGTGCACGTGCGCGGCGTCGCCGACGAGGAAGACCCGCCCGTCCCGATACCGCTCGGCGAGCCGCGTGTTGCCCCCGACGACGCGGCGCATCAGGCCAGGCGCCGGCAGTTCCTCGACCGGCGCCTCCGCGCCCACCACCCGGCGGAACGCCGCCGTCAGCTCGGCGAAGTCCATCGGACCTGACTCGTCGACGTCGGCCTGCTCGGAGACGCTCAGCAGCACCCGGCCGTCCGGGAAGGCCGCGAAGGAGACCATGCCGTGCTCCGTCCGCGTGTGCCGGAACGGCGGGATCACTCCGTAACCCGGCACCACGAGGCCGCCGCGGGGATCACGGAATTCAGCTTGTACGCCGACATTCGCGGTCCGGCTGACCGTTCGATCGTTGGTGATCCCGGGAAAGCCGATGCCGGCCAGTTTGCGAGTGGCGCTGTGCCCGCCGTCGGCGCCCACGAGATAGCGCCCGGCGATCTCCACCGGCCCGGACGGCCCGGCGAACCGTGCCGTCACCGACTCGTCCAACGGCGACAGACCTACCAGCTCGTAGCCGTAACGGATCTCGACGCCGAGCTCGGCGGCCCGGCCGGCGAGCACCTGCTCGACCTTGGCCTGTGGCACGAGCTGGACGTATACCGGGTTGTCGGCGAGTTCCCCGAACGGCATCGGATACGCGGCGAACATGAAGTGCGGGGCCGGCTGAGGCGGACCGGCGGTGCCGGTCAGGCGCTCGAAGAGGCCACGGCGATCCATCATCCGGACGATCTGCCCGACCATGCCGTTGGCCCGTTGCTCGGTGCGCGGCTCGGTCAGCTTCTCCACCACGACCGGGCGTACGCCGGCGAGGGCCAGTTCGCAGGCCAGCATGAGCCCGTTGGGGCCGCCGCCCACGATAACGACATCTTCCATGACAAATCTCCCGTTCACGGGTAGGAGGGATCGCCCGTCGACGCGACGCGGACGACGGGTGGTGGAACGGACGATCAGGCGCTGGGGTCGGGCAGTCCCGCCTCGATCAGGTCGAGCGCCTCGATCAGCAGGGACTTCATGTCCGCCTGGGCATCGCCCTGGAGGTACTGCTGCTGGCAGACCATGTTCGCGGCGTTGACCGCCGCCGCGACCAGGCTCGGGTAGAGATCTCGGCCGACGACCGTCTTGGTGCGTTCCGCGACGGCGGCGGCGACTTCGGTCTCGGCGGTCGCCCCCGCTCGCAGGAACTCGGCCTGCAGCGACGGCGCGGCCATCATCGCGCTGATGCCGGCGGCCCAGCGCTCACGGTCGCCGACCGGATGATCGGCGACTTCCGGGCCGGGTTCGAGCTGCGCCAACAGGGCATGCCGGATGGCTGTCCACAGTGGCTCGTCAGCCGGCCGTTCACGCAGATCCTCGGCCATCTTCGCCGACCGGTCGAGGTGCCGGGCGGCCACCGCCTCGGCCTTGCTGGAGAAGTAGTTGTTGAAAGTACGCGGAGACACCCCGGCGGCGTTGGCGATGTCTTCCACCAGGACGTTGTCGAAGCCCCGCTCGACCACGAGCTGGATCGCCGCCCAGCTGAGCGCAGCCCGAGTCGCCTGCTTCTTGCGTTCGCGGAGCCCCATGCGTCCAGCGTACACAAAACTGCGTGTTCCGCAAAGATGCGTGATCCGCAAAAATTGGCCGACGGCTACGCTCGCCCGATGGCCGTCCTCTGGGAGCCCGCCGCCGACGGCGTACTGCGCCTTCCTTCGGGGCGACTGGTGCGCGGACGCGGGCTGCGACGACCCCTTCCGCCCGGGCCGTCCCCGGACTTCGCGCTGTACCTGCTGGGCTACGAACCGCCGCCGACGTCGTGGCAGCACCGCTGGATTCGCTGGCCCGACTTCTGGCTGCCCTCCGATCCCACCGCGGCCGCCGAAGCGTTACGCGAAGCCTGGACACGGAGCGCGACCGAGCGGGTGGAGGTCGCGTGCGGCGGCGGCTTCGGCCGCACCGGCACCGCGTTGGCCTGTCTCGCCGTGCTCGACGGCGTACCCGGCGAAGACGCGGTCGCGTTCGTCCGTGGGCATTACTCACGGCGAGCGGTCGAGACGCCCTGGCAGCGCCGCTTCGTCCGGCGGTTCCCCGCCGACTGAGCCGGCGATCGCTCGCCACTGGCGTGACGGCTGACGAGTCGCCGGGTTCAAGGCGTACCAGTGCGGCGCCGATAGAGTGACGGGATGCGCGAAACCGCCGGAGAACTCGCCGAACTGCAAGCCCTGCTGGACCGGTCCCTCGCCGGATCCACCGCACACTTGCGATCGATTGTCGTGGACCGCACGATCACCGCACCGCAGGTGACCCAGATCCTGACCGGCATGTGCACGCTCGCGCTGGCCACCGTCACCGCGAAGGGCGAACCCCGGATCAGCGGCGCCGACGGCCATTTCCTGCATGGCAAGTGGCACTTCGGCACCGCGCGCACGGCTGCCAAGGCCCACCACCTCGGCGCCCGCCCGGCGGCCAGCGTGGCACACATGCGCGGCGAGGACTTGGGTGTGTTCACCCATGGCACGGTCGAGATCCTCAACCCGGCCGGCGGCGAACCTGCCGCCGACTGGCCGGAGCTGCTGGCGTACTTCCAGGACTTCTACGGTGCGGACGCCTTCGACTGGGACGAGGAGGTCGTCTACTACCGCCTCCATCCGCATTGGATGACCGTGTACGCCCCCGACGTCGCCAAGCTGCTCCCGGCGTAGCGAACTCCACCCTGGCGGCCGTCGCCTAGGGTGTGAGCGCGAACGCCCGCAGTCCCGGGCGGGAAGGAGACGTCTTGCGGTTCGGCGTCTTGGGGCCGGTCACGGCGTTTGGACTCGACGGCGCTGTCGAGTTAGGACCGACTCGGCAGCGAACGGTGCTGGCGATCCTGCTGGTGGAATCCGGGACGGCGGTCACGCCTGAGCAACTGGTCGACCGGGTCTGGGGCGAGCGACCGCCGCAACGAGCCCGGGAAACCCTGCACAGCTACCTGTCCCGCCTGCGTACGACACTGGAAGCGGCCGGCGGCCCGACGCCCGCGCGGCGTGGCCGGGGTTACCTGATCGACGCCGATCCCGACGCCGTCGACCTGCACCGGTTCCGGCGGCTCGCCGACGCCGCGAGAGCTGCCGGCGACACCGAAGCGGCCCGGCTGTGGCCCGAGGCGCTCACGCTCTGGCGCGGTACGCCGTTCGAGGACCTCGACAGTGATTGGCTGCGCTCCGTCGCCGCCGGGCTCGAAGGTGAACGCTGGTCCGCCGTCCTCGACCGCAACGACGTCCTGCTCCGCACCGGCGAGCACACCGCGATCCTCGCTGAGCTCACCCTGGCGTCGGACGATCATCCCCTCGACGAACGCGTCGCCGGGCAATACCTCCTCGCCCTGTACGCGGCCGGTCGCCAGGCCGACGCCCTGGCCCACTACCGGACGCTGCGGCGACGGCTGGTCGACGAGATCGGCAGCGAACCGGGACCCGCCCTTCGGGAGCTCCATCACCGCATCCTCCGGCAGGATCCGCACCTGGTTCCCGGAGATCCGGAGACGCCGCGCGAACGCACCTCGGTCACCTCGACGGTCGTGCCGGCACAGCTTCCGGCGGACGTCGCCGGATTCACCGGGCGAACCGCCGAACTGGACAGACTCGACACCTTCCTGACCCCGGAGACGGGCGCACCGGAGCAGGCGATGAAGATCGCGGTGATCGGCGGTACCGCCGGCGTCGGCAAGACCACGCTGGCCGTGCACTGGGCTCATCGCGTACGCGCCCGGTTCCCGGACGGCCAGCTCTACGTGAACCTGCGTGGCTACGACCCCGAGCAGCCGATGGCCACCGGCGACGCCCTCGCCCGGTTCCTCACCGCGCTCGGCTTGACCGGCCACAACATCCCACTCGGCGAGGAGGATCGGGCCGCCCGGTTCCGCAGCGAGGTCGCCGGCAAACGGATGCTGATCGTGCTCGACAACGCGGCGGGCGTACGGCAGGTCCGGGCGCTCCTGCCCGGATCAGGCTCGTGTCTGGTCGTGGTCACCAGCCGGGACAGCCTGGCCGGGCTGGTCGCGGTGGACGGCGCGTACCGGCTGGATCTGGGGCTGCTGAGCGTCACGGAGGCGGTCGACCTGCTGAACCGCCTCATCGGCCGCCGGGCGGAGGCGGAACCGGTCGCCACCGCGCTGCTCGCCGAACAGTGCGCGCGACTGTCGTTGGCTCTGCGGGTGGCGGCGGAGCTGGCCGTTTCCCGGCCCGACAGCACGCTGGCCGACCTCAGCGCGGAGCTGACCGATCGGCAGTCCCGGCTCGACCTGCTCGATCCCGGCGGCGACCCGTACGCCGCGGTCCGGGAGGTGTTCTCCTGGTCGACTCATCACCTGCCGACGGCCGCTCTCGAAACGTTTCGGCTGCTAGGTCTGCATCCCGGACCCGACATCGACCCGTACGCCGTCGCCGCGCTGGCGGGTGTGCCGGTCGACCAGGCGCGCCGGAATCTCGCCGTCCTGGCCCGGGCGCATTTGGTGCACCGGTCGGGGCCGAACCGTTACGGCCTGCACGATCTGCTGCGGGCGTACGCGGCCGGCCTGGCGACCCGGGAGGTGACCGGGGAGCAGCGAGAGCACGCCTCGCGACGGTTGCTGGACTACTACCGGGCGGCCGCCACGGCGGCGATGGACTGCCTGCACCCGGCCGAAGCGCCGCACCGGCCGTCGCGAATGCCGTCCAGTGCGACGATTCCCGACCTGACGACGCCGGAGGCGGCGGCCGCCTGGCTCGACGCCGAACGTTTCTGCCTGATCGCCGTCGCCGCCCACGCCGCGGCCGGTGGCGACTACGCGTACGTCGTCTCGCTCACCCGGACCGTGCACCGCTACCTGATCGACACTCACCTCACCGAGGCGATCGCGCTCAGCGACCAGGCCCGGCGGTCGGCCGAGGGCACCGACGACCCGAGCGCGCTGGCTCACGCGTTACGCCTGCTCGGGGCGGCGTACAGCCGGATGAGTCAGGTCGACCTGGCCCTCGAGTGTCAGCTCGCTTCGCTGGCTGAGGCGCGCCGAGCCGCCGACCCGCTCGCCGAGACGCTGGCGTACCTCGGC
This sequence comes from Hamadaea sp., assembly GCA_013361475.1. Lineage (GTDB taxonomy): Bacteria > Actinomycetota > Actinomycetes > Mycobacteriales > Micromonosporaceae > Hamadaea. The sequence goes on along the minus strand of JABFYB010000700.1, from coordinate 11,683 downwards.
CTCGGGGTCGCGCTGAGTCATCTCGGCCGGGGTGAGGAGGCGATCGAACGCACGCGCGACGCGATCGCCGTCGCGACCGAGGCGGCGGACGCGCTGGGTCAGGCCATCGCGTTCAACAACGTCGCCGTCCTCGAGCAGCAGCACGGCCGGTACGCCGAGGCCGGCGAGCACCTACGCGAGGCGCTGAGCCGTTTCCAGGCGCTCGACGCCCGGCGTTTCCAGGCGAACGCGCTGACCAACCTCGGGGTCATCGAGACCAGACTCGGTGATCTCGCCGCGGCCGCGGGCCACTTCGACGCGTCGCTCGGCATCCTCCACGAGCTGAGCACGCCGATCGTGGAGGCGCACACCCTGGACAAACTGGGAATGTTGCTGCTGCGCCTCGGCGACGCCCCGGCGGCGTCCGAACGGTTCCGGCAGGCGGTCCGGCTCTTCCATCAGGTCGGCGTGCCGGCCGCCGAGGCGGGCTCGCTCAACGGCCTCGGTGAGGCGGCGATGCGTCAGGGCCGGCTCGAGGAGGCCCTGGCGCACCACCAGGAGGCGTTGGCCATGGCGGAGCAGACCAAGGGGCTCCACCAGCAGGCCCAGGCCCACCTCGGGCTCGGCCGGGTCCTCCACGCGCTGAACGAGGCCGACCGCGCTCGCGCCCACCTCGAGACCTCGCTCAAGCTCTACACCGCGCTGCGTATGCCGGAGGCGGACGAGGTCCGCACCACCCTCGCCGAGCTGGCCCAGCCCTAGCCGCCGAGATCCGGCCGGGTGCACTGCCCCGGCCGACGTCCGCCTGCCCGCAAACGATCTTTGCCTACCCCCCGGGGGTATGCTACTGTCTCCGAGCCAGATACCCATGGGGGGTATCTTCCCGAGGAGGCATGCCATGTGCACCTGTTGCCAGACAAGCGAATCCGCCACTCCCGCCGTCGTGGACGGTCGTGAGTTCAGCGTGGCCGGCATGACCTGCCAGTCCTGCGCGACGAAGGTGACCGACGCCGTCAGCGGCGTACCCGGTGTCACCGGCGTCAGCGTCGACCTCCGCGCCGGACGCGTCACCGTCGGAGGCCTCGCCTCCACCTCAGCGATCGCCGCCGCCGTCGGCGCGGCCGGCTACCACCTCGAAACCTCGGAAGGCTTGTCATGAATCCCGATCCCCGGCGTTGGTGGGCGCTCGCCGTCCTCGCCACCGCCCAGTTCATGGTCATCATGGACACCTCGATCATCGCCGTCGCGCTCCCCCGGATGCAGGAAGACCTGGGCTTCAGCCCCAGCGGCCTGCAGTGGGTGTTCAACGGCTACGCGGTCGCCTTCGGCGGCCTGCTGCTGCTCGGCGGGCGGCTGTCCGACCTGTTCGGCGCGCGGCGCGTCTTCGCCACCGGCTGGCTGGTCCTCATCGCCGGGTCCGTCCTGGCCGCGGCGGCCGGAACGCCCGGTGTCGAGGTCGCGGGCCGCGCCGTCCAGGGCGTAGGCGCCGCACTGCTCGCCCCGGCCGCGATGACCCTGCTCATGGTGCTGTTCGCCGGTCAGCCGGCCGAACTGCCGAAGGCGTTGTCCTTTTACGGGGCCGCCGCACCGGCCGGTGGCACCGCCGGGGTCTTCCTCGGCGGCGTGATCACCGAATGGCTCACCTGGCCGTGGGTGTTCGTCATCTACGTGCCCATCGGCCTGATCACCCTCGCCCTCACCCCGGCCACGCTGCCCGCGGTGCCCGGTCGCCGGAGCAGCACCGACCTGGCGGGCGCGCTCGCGGTCACCGCGGGTCTCGCCCTCGCCGTCGCGGCGCTGGTCACCGCGCCGGCCAACGGCTGGACCTCGGCCGCCACCCTGGGCCAGCTGATCGCGTCGGTCGCCCTGATCGCGGGGTTCCTGCTGCTTCAGCGACTGGTACGCGCACCGCTCATGCCGTTGCGCATCTGGCGTACGCCGGGACTGGCGGCGGCCAACGTCTCGATGGCGCTGCTCGGCGCGGCCTGGATTCCGATGTGGTACTTCCTGAACCTCTACATCCAGCAGGTGCTCGGCTTCGGTTCGTTCGCCAGCGGCGCGGCGCTGCTGCCGATGACCGCGCTCATCATGATCGGCATGATCGGGATCACCGGTCGTCTGCTGATGCGGTTCGGCGCCCGTCCGCTCGTCGTCACCGGGCTGCTGGTCCTCGCGGCCGGACTGGGTCTGCTGGCGCTGGCCGATCCGCAGGGATCGTTCGTGGCCGACGTCCTGCCCGGTTCGCTGGTCGCCGCGGCCGGCATGGCGCTGGCCTTCATCCCGGCCACGATGACCGCGATCGGCGGCGTCGCCCCGGCCGAGGGCGGTCTCGCCTCCGGCATCGTCAACACCACGTATCAGGTGGGCTCGGCGCTGGGCCTGGCGGCGATGACCGCCGTGGCGGTCGCCAACGGTGCGGGGCAGACCACCGATCCGGTCGAGTTGACGAGCGGCTACACGACGGCGTTCACCGTGACGGCGGCGGTGGCCCTGGCCGGGGCACTGCTGGCGGCGCTCACGCTCCGGGGCCGGAAGGTCCAGAGTGGATCTACGGAGGCCCGGCCGGCGGAGGAGCACGCGGCCGTCTGATCCGTCCACGCGGGACGGCCCGGAGCATCGTCGCTCCGGGCCGTCCGGCTATCGTCGTACGCGTGCCTCGGGACGTCCGGTGGATCCTCGGTCTCCAGATCGCGATCCTGTGCTACGGCGGCGTCGTGCACATCGTTCAGCTCGCGACCGGCGGCTGGCCCCCGTACGCCTGGGCGCCGGGCTGGCTCGCCGCGTACTTCACCGCGCTGACTCTGCTCGATCCGCTGGCCGCCGTCCTGCTGTGGCTCCGCCGACGGGCCGGTCTGTTCTTGAGCGCCTTCATCTTCGTCACCGACGCGGCCGCCAACGGTTACGCGGTCTACGGTTTGGGCAAGGCTCCGGCGCTGGCGGTGATCTCGCAAGCCGTCATCACGGCCATGGCGGCCGGTGTCCTGCTCACGGCGCGACGCGTACGCCCCTGGCTCCGCTGAGACGGTTCGGCGTACGCCGAAGTCTCGGGGCCGTAGCGTCGAGGTATGCAGCAGATTCGCGGACACGATGCCGCGCTCGCCGTCCTGCACGATCCCGGGTTCGTCGTCCCACCGGTGCCGCCCGGCACACATGGCATCGCCTGGCTGCGGTCGGCCGTCGGGCGATTCAGCTCGGGCGACGAGTACGCCCGCCGGCGGGCGCTGTCGGTCGGCGTGCTCGACGGCATCCCGCTGGAAGCGTTGCGGCACACCGGTACGCGTACGCGTCACCCCGTCGCCGTTCTGGCCGAAGCGCTGGGAGTCACCGAGCACGATCTCGCCGACGTCGTGGACCGCGTGCGGGACGTCGCGCAGGCGTACCAGCCGGGGACCGGTGACGAGGCGCGCGCCGACGCCGCGGTCGATCGCCTCGTCGCGGTCTTCGGCGGCGGCTTCGACGAGCCGACGGCGGCGCGGATCGGCGTACTCGTGCAGGCCTGTGACGCGACAGCGACCCTCATCGAGCGTACGCGCCACGCTGCGCTCGACGACGTCCTCCGCGATCAGCCGCCGGTGCCGTTCACCAAACGGCAGTCGCTGGCGCGGACGACGGTCGGCGAGGTCACCGTGGCCGCCGGCGAAATCGTCCAGGTGCAGCTCGCCGGTGACCTCGCGTTCGGCGCCGGCCCTCGCGTCTGCCCCGGTCGCGCGCACGCGCTCGCACTCGTGGAAGGAGCATCGTCATGACGACGTTCGCCGAGCTGCACCGTTCGGGCGACCCATTGGTCCTGCCCAACGCCTGGGACGTCGCGTCCGCCCGCTGCCTCGCCGAAGCCGGATTCCCGGCCGTCGGCACGACGAGCCTCGGCGTCGCCGCCGCCGCCGGGCTGCCCGACGGGGTCGGCGCCGCCGAAGCGGCGACGCTGGAGCTGGTCCGGAACCTGGCCGGACTACCGGCGTACGTCACCGCCGACATCGAGGGCGGATCGGTCGCCGCCGCGGTCGCCGTGGCCGATGCCGGTGCGGTCGGGGTCAACGTGGAGGACGCCTTCGGCCCCGCCGACGCGCACGCCGACCTCATCCGCTCGGTGAAACGGGAAGCGCCCGGCCTGTTCGTCAACGCGCGAACCGACACCTACTGGCTTCGCTCGGCCGGCCTCCCCGAAACTCTGCGGCGAGTCCGCTTGTACGCCGACGCGGGCGCCGACGGCGTCTTCGTCCCCGGCCTGGCCGACCCGTCCGACATCGAAGCCGTCGTCGCCGCGGTCGACCTCCCCGTCAACATCCTGTTCCTGCCGGGCCGCATGACCGTCGCGGGCCTGGCCGGCCTGGGCGTACGCCGGATCAGCACCGGTTCGCTGCTGTTCCGGGCCGCACTCGCGGCGACGCTGCGCATCGCGACGGCCGTCCGCGACGGAACCGACGTCGACTCCGGGCTTCCGGCGTACGCCGAGGTCAACGCCTGGGCCGATCGACCGGCGGACTGACCTCGCACGATACGGCTCCCGTGGGGCCGCCGAGGAAGGTCACAGTCTCCGACAACTCGGCCCGGCGGATGCGCGGATGGGCGACGGCCGGGTCGGCGTACCCGATGGACATGCCGCAGAAGAGCATCCGTTCCGGCGGCGGCGCGATGACCTCGGCGACGCTGCGGTGGTATTCCGCCCAGGCCTCCTGCGTACAGCTGTGCAGCCCTTCGGCGCGCAACAGCAGCATCACAGTCTGCAGGTAGATCCCCGCGTCGGACCAGCGTGGCAGCGGCATGTCCCGATCGAGATAACAGAACAGCGCGGTGCCGGCTCCGAAGCAGTCCCAGTTCTCAGCACGGAGGCGGGCACGAGCCGCGGCGTCGTCGCGGGCGATGCCGAGTGCGCCGTATCGGCCCTCACCGAGCGCCGCCATGCGTTCCAGGTAGGGCGGCCGCAGTTCCGGCGGATAGATCGCGAACTCACGGGGATCGCCGGTGTCCCCGGCCGCCACGCGGACGGCGACCCGCTTCTTCAAGTCCGCCAACGGTTCGCCCGACAGGACGTAGATGTGCCACGGCTGGAGGTTGCTGCCGGAGGGAGCGTGGGCGGCGACCGCCAGGACCCGTTCCAACGCTTCGCGGGGCACGGGCCGGCCGGTGAACCGGCGAATCGACTGCCGCGTCAGGACCGCGCCGTAGACGTCCATCACGCCAGCGTACCGGCGGTGATCATGCCTTCTCCGCGGTGACGGTGGCCGCGATGAGCGTCGCCACCAAGGTCGCCGCGATCGACGCGAACAGGCTGGTAAATAGGGCGAACACCACACCGATCGGACCGTACAGCTCGGCTTGCCGGGTCAGGGAGGTGCCGAGATAGACCGCGGCCCAGATCGCGACACCGAGGCGTCCGGCCGCCGTCAGCCCGGCGGCCAGGTGCAACGCTCGCCACGGCACCCGGCCGTCGGTGATCAAGCGCTGACCGGCCAGCTCCGCGGCGTACCAGATGACGACCCCGAGCACGAACAGCGCGACTCGCGCGACCGGCGCCGACTCGCGCGCCAGGTCGCGCGCGACCGCGACCGACACGATCGCGGCGAGTTCCACGAGTAGCCAGACCCCCGCGCGCCACCACCGGCTCCGCGGGAGGTCCGGGATCTGCCAGATCGCCGAGTACGCCCGGGCGACCCGCCGGGTCAGCGAGTAGAGCCCGAAGAGGCTGATCGCCAGACCGACGACGTAGAGGCGCAACCGGCTCGCGGGCAGCAGGGTGCGCACCGCGTCGGCAGCCGCGCCGCCCAGGCCGAGCCGCCCGATCAGCTGGGTCGCGAACACCGACTCGCTGCGCCGCGACGACCCCAGCGCCCCGGTGAGCAGCAACAACAACGGCAACGCCGAGACGAACGTGCCGGCCGCGATCACGTAGACCCGGTCGAGCAACTCGACCTGCGCCATCCGTCGCAGCACGTCGCGCGCGATCCGCACAGCCCCCGCCGTCCACCCCACGGGGTCTGATTATCCCGCTTACGGGCGGAGAAGCTCGTGCAACAGCGCCGGGTCCGCGTTTCCCCCGGACACGATCGCGACGGTACGCCCGGCGGGCGCCTTCCCCGCCAGGTACGCCGCGGTGGTGAGCGCGCCGCTGGGCTCGGCGACGATCCGCGCCTGGTGCGCCAGTACGCCGACCGCCGCCCGGATCTGCTCCTCGGTGACGGTGACGATGTCGTCCACATAGGCCTGAATATGGGCGAAGGTCAGCTCGGACGGGCTGGTGCGGACCCCGTCGGCGATGGTCCGGTAGGTCCGCTCCACCGGCCAGGGCACCAGGGTCCCGGTACGCAGCCCTTCGGCGGTCTCGGCCGCCAGCTCCGGCTCGACGCCGATGACGCGGGCCGACGGGCTGAGCGCCTTCACCGCCGCGGCGACACCGGAGATCAGCCCACCGCCGCCGACCTGCACCAGCACGACGTCCACGTCGGGCAGATCCGCGACGATCTCCAGGCCGAGCGTGCCCTGACCGGCGATGACCGCCGGATCGTCGAACGGCGGCACGAGGGCGGCGCCGCGTTCGGCGGCGATCCGCTCCGCCTCCGGCAGCCGCTGGGCGGGCGGGACGAGCACGATCTCGGCGCCCTGGGCCCGGATGGCCTCGACCTTGACGCTCGGCGCGCCTTCGGGGACGACCACCCAACAGGCGATCCCGGCCGAGCGGGCGGCGTACGCCAAAGCCTGGCCGTGGTTGCCCGAGGAGTGGGTGACCACGCCCGCTCGAAGCGACTCCGCCGGCAGGGAACGGACGGCGTTGGTCGCGCCGCGCAGCTTGAACGCGCCGGTCGGCTGCAGACTCTCCGGTTTGAGCCACAGATCCGGGCCGATCCCGGGCACGGGCACCAGCGGCGTACGCACGACGACCCCCTCGACGCGGTCCGCGGCGGCCCGAACGTCGGCCAGAGTCACCAGAGTAGTCACGGCGTTCAGCCTACCGCTTTAATTCATTGCGCAATTCGCGTGGACGCCTTATCGTTGTCTTCAGTCCAGCGAGCCCGATGAGAAAGGGGAACGACATGCGAAGCCGACACTGGCGCCGAGCCTCACTCGCCGCCGCACTGCCGTGCCCCCGACGGGGCTCGCTCACCCGGGTTGGCTGGCGCCGCTAAGCGCGCCACATTCGGCTTTCGCCGTCCCCGGGCACTCCGGCGGACGGCTTTTTCTTGCTCCCTGCGGGTGTAGCTCAGCTGGTAGAGCACCGGACTCCAAATCCGGCGGCCGTGGGTTCGACTCCTACCGCCCGTGCTTATCAACGCATTCTTAATTCCATAGTGGATGCTGCAATTCGAATTGCAGTGCGACCGGAACGGGGGAGACGGCAACCCGTGCGTTTTGGGAACGCGAGACACTCCGTTCGACTCGGAGGTTCCGGACTGACGCGCCCGACGGGGGCGGGTACGCCACGGCGTACCCGTGGGGGGCGGGCGCGTACTCGGGCGACGCGCAGGTGCGCAGCGATGTCTTGCAAACATCGCGGGTGGGGTTCGATACCCCGGTTGTCCACGATGCCCGGCTGGCCCAACGGGAGAGGCGGCGCGCTTAGAACGCGCAGGTTGGGGGTTCGAATCCCTCGCCGGGTACTGCCACAACTGAACACACGCCTGTAGCTCATCGGGATAGAGCGCCCGCCTACGAAGCGGGAGGTGGCAGGTTCGAGTCCTGCCAGGCGTACTGGAATTGACAAGCCTTCGTAGCTCAGCGGAGAGAGCACCGGGTTCCGAACTCGGGGGTCGCTGGTTCGAGTCCAGCCGAGGGCACCATCTTGGTCGGCAGGTCGATCTTGAACGGTTTCCGCTGCCCTGGCGACGGAAAACGTTCAAGGTCAACCCACCGCAGCCAGGCGCTGCTCGGCTTGCGGCGGATCAGCGGAGCGGGTCGGTGAAGATCGCCGTCCCGCCGGGGCTGACCCGATCGGTCCAGCTCGAACCGTTCCAGAACCGGTACACGTGCCGGCCGGTGGGGTCGGGGTACCAGCCGGACGGCGCGATCGGGGCGGGCAGCCGGTCCCGTTCGGGCACGACCGCCGCCCCGCCGTCGATGAACGTGTCCACATCGTCCAGTGGGACCAGCCGGGCGCCGAGTTCGCCCGCTCGACGGGCCTGCGGAAGGCGTATGTCGGTGTCGGCGAGCACAGCGGCGGCGACCGTCCGGGTCAGGTTCGTGGCGAGCTGGTAACCGGCGTCCTCCAGGCGTACGCGGATCTGGCGCGGCACCTGCGGGCTGCACCAGACGCGGGGACCGGTGCCGGTCGGCTGCGCGGGCAGGTCGGGGGTGACGTCGGCGAAGTAATCGGGCAGGTCGAGCAACTGCGCGATGGTGGTCAGCCGCAGTTGCTCCTGCCGCGTCAGCACTCCGCTGCCCAGCGCGGCGTCGCGTACGCCGTCGAGGAACCGCCGGTGCAGCTCGCGCACCTGCTCGGCGCCCATCCCGGCCCGACCGGCGAGACGGCCGAGTCGACGGGCCTTGTCGCCGGTGAGCCGGCCGTCGGCCAGCGCTTCGGCGAGGTAGTCGAGGTAGGGCTGCGCCCCGATCGGGTCGTGGTCGGACATCGACACCGGAAGCTTGGTGACGATCGACCGAATCCAGCCGTCCTCGCCCTTCCGCAACCGGGTCACCCGCGTACGCGGCCCGGCCAGTCGCCGCAGCCGCGGCAACGCGGCCGGAGCGACCGGGTACCGCAGGCCGGGCGCCGCCGCGACGAGCCGAGGCAGCAGCTCGGCGGTCGCCCGGACGTCACCGAGCGCGGTATGCGCGTCCCGCAGGTCGATGCCGCAGACCTCACAGCAGGTGGCCAGCCGATAGTTGGGCGAGGCCAGGACTTCCCGGGCGACGCGCAGGGTGCAGAACGCGGGGATCGGCGGCACCTCGATCGGCAGCCGGGCGAGTTCCGCGGCGAGGAAGCCCTCCTCGAACGCGGCGTTGTGGGCGACTACGATCGCCCCGTCGAGCCGGGCGAGGATCTCCCCCGCGATCTCCCGGAACGTGGGCGCGCCGGTCACCATGTCCTGACTGATGTGATGCAGGAAGGTGGGGCCGGGGTCGCGGCCGGGATCGATGAGCGTCGCCCACTCCTCCACGATCCGGTCATCCTCGACCCGGGCCATGGCGATCTCGACGATCCGGTCCTCCGCCGGGAACAGCCCGGTGGTCTCCAGGTCGATGACGACGTAGGGGCCGCGTGGCAGCTCGTGACCGTCGGCGCCCAGTTCGGCATACGCGAAAAGCTCCATCGCGTCCGATTGTCGCAAGAGGATACGACAGAGTCGTATCCTCTTGCGGGCGACGGGTGCTACCTCGCCACGGACGACACCGCCGCGACGGATCGGCGGTAGTCCTTCAGGGTGATCGCGTCCGCCTTCGACATGAACTTGGCCATGACGTTCTTCATCGGCCAGTGCGTGCTCATGCGCATGGAGAGATTGCGCATCGAGATCATGAAGGCGGATCCCGGCGCCATCCCCTTCGCCCCGCCGGGCGGCAGCTCCTGGGCCTGCTTGACGTAGGCGGCCAGCTCCTGCTGGTACCGCGCGAACGCCGCCTCGTGGTCGTCCGGGGACGCCGCCAGCTCACCGGCCAGCACATACGCGCCGACCAGCGACAGGCTGGTACCGAGCCCCGCGAGCGGCGAGGCGCAGTAGCCGGCGTCGCCCAGCAGAACCGTACGGCCCTGCCACCACTTGTCCACGTGCACCTGGCACATGGTGTCGAAGTAGAAGTCGTCGGCGTGCGGCATCGCGGCCAGCATCGCCGGCACCTTCCAGCCCGCGCGGCCGAACTTCTGCCGCAGGATCTCCTGCTGCGCGGCGATGTCCCGGCGGTCGTAGCGCAGCGGCGGCGACAGGAACGTCATCATCGCCTTCGCGGTGCCGCCCCGCTCCGGGCGGATGCCCACGCACAGGCCGCCGGGCTCGTTGTACATCAGGAACCAGTGGTCCAGGTCGCCCGGGTCCGGCACGGTGAAATAAGCCGTGTACGCGCCCAGCGGCGTCACGTACTGCTCCTCCGGGCCGAAGGCCAGGCGGCGTACGCCCGAGTGCACGCCGTCGGCTCCGACGACGAAGTCGAACCGGCGGGTGAGCCCGCTCGCGAAGGTGACCTGGACGCCGTCGCCGACCTCGGTCAGCTCGACGATCCGGTCGTCGAACAGGTACTCGACGTCGGTCGTCGCCTCGGCCAGCACCTGCGTCAGGTCGCCGCGCATGATCTCGATCTCGGCGACGATCCCCTCGCCGCCGAACATGTCGGCGGGCATCGCGTACGTGCGCTGTCCCTTGGCGTTGACGCCGGCGAGGCCGCGCTCGTCGACGCACAGTTCCTTGACGCGGGGCATGATGCCCATGCGCTCGGTGACCTCTTTACCGGCGCCGCGCAGGTCGACGGCCTGGCCGCCGGGCCGGAACGTCGGCGCGATCTCGACCACCGTCGGCGTGAAGCCGTACCGCTTCAGCCAGAAGGCCAGGGCCGGTCCGGCGATGCTGGCGCCGGAGATCAGGACCGTCTTGCTCATGACTCCCCCAGGGTGTCTCGTGTACGCTGTACATCGTGATGCGTACACCATACGTTCGCCGCCTAGAACAGCGCAAGTGCCTAGAACACCGGGCGTTTCAGCTCGTCACTGTACTAGAACACCCAGGTACGAGCGGAGCTGCCGGGAGCCGACAGCTAGCCGCAGAAAGTCCAGTCGCGGACAGTGGTGTACTAGTACAGCCAGACAATGTGACGGAGGAGCCGTGAGCGTCCCGCCCTACCAGCGCATCGCCGACCAGATCCGGCACCGCATCACCACCGGGGAGCTGCAACCGGGGCACCGAGTGCCGTCCGCACGCGCGATCACCCGCGAATGGGGTGTGGCGCTGGCGACCGCGACCAAGGTGCTCGCCGTGCTCCAGCAGGACGGCGTCGTCACCGTCGTGCCCGGGATCGGCACCATCGTCGCGGACATCGACGCGGCCCCGGCGAACACGGCGGCCTCCAGCACTGAGCCCACGAACGCGGCGGCTTCACGGGCGTCGGCCCGGCGGTCCGAAGGCGAGCTGACCCGCGACAAGATCGTCCGCAAGGCGGTCGAGATCGCCGACGCCGAAGGGATGAACGAGGTCTCGATGCGCCGCATCGCGGCCGAACTCGGGGCGGCGACGATGTCGCTGTACCGCTACGTGCCGAGCAAGGACGACCTGATCCTGCACATGATCGATCTCGTCATGGGCGAGGACAACTTCCCGCCCGAACGCCCGGCCGGCTGGCGTGCCCAGCTCGAGTTGGCCGCCCGCCTCCAATGGCGGCTGTTCCACCGGCATCCGTGGCTCGCCCCGGTGTTGTCGCTGACCCGCCCGCAACTCGCCCCGAACGCGTTGCAGCACACGGAGTGGATCCTCGGCGCGTTCGACGAGGAAGACCTCGACATGCTGACCCGCATGCTCATCCACATCACGATGTTCAGCTTCGTCCGCGGCATCGCCACCGCCTTCGAACCGGAACAGGAGGCCCAGCGCGAGACCGGGCTGACCGAGGACGAGTGGATGCAGACCCAGGAACAGTCGTTCCACGACTTCGTCAGCTCCGGGCACCTGAAGCGGTTCCTGGAGTTCACGAAGGCCGTCGACTTCGACTTCGATCTGGACAAGCTGTTCGAGTTCGGCTTGGGCCGGATGCTCGACGGCCTGGCCGCCTTCCTCGCACACGCTCGGCCTTA